>JAHZKG010000080.1 GCA_022600515.1 Gammaproteobacteria bacterium | reverse complement strand
TGAGGAAGAAACGATCTGATTTACGTTCATATAATTTTCTTAAACGAATCAAAAAGATGGTTTTCTAAACAAAGGATCCTTAACTTAATGGCAGTGTCCCCAACCCTCTCCCTAACATAACCTTGATGTTTTAACGTTTATCTCCGCTGAGGGAGAGGGAGTATTCTCAGCGCTTAAAGCATTCACGATCTCGCATCTTGAAGTGTATTGGGCATAGCTCAAATTACCAAACGAAGATTTCTCTGCATTGCTTCGCTATTGCTCGACAGGACACACCCTGCTGCCACATCATTATTCATTAACTCTAAAGATTATAAACGTTCAAAAACAGCGGCAGCGCCCATACCTGTTCCTATACACATGGTCACCATGCCATATTGACCTTGTGTGCGGCGTAAACCATGCAACAGCGTTGCTGCTCTAATCGTACCGGTTGCACCTAAAGGATGTCCTAAAGCAATCGCACCCCCCAATGGATTCACTTTTTCAGGTGATAAGTCCAGTATATTGATCACAGCAAGGGCTTGTGCGGCAAACGCTTCGTTCAGCTCAATCCAATCAATTTGATCTAAAGATAGACCGGCTTGTTTTAATGCTTTAGGAATAGCATGCACAGGCCCAATGCCCATAATATCTGGTGGTACACCTGCAACAGAAAAGCTGAGTAAACGCCCCAATGGCTCTAAGTTATAGGCTTTGAGTGCTGCTTCGTTGGCCAATAATGCAATGCCTGCGCCATCACTCATTTGTGATGTATTGCCTGCGGTAACCGTTCCTTTGGCTGAAAAAACAGGCTTTAAACGCGCAATTTTTTCATAGGATGTATCACTACGTGGGCCTTCGTCTTGCGTTACTATTTGCTCATTGATAACCACCTCGCCTGTTTTTAAATCAGGTACACGGTGCATCACCGGAACAGGTACGATTTCTTCTAAAAAATCGCCTCGAGCCATTGCTGCAACCGCTCTTGCATGGCTTTCAACCGCAAAGTTATCTTGTGCTTCACGCGATATATTCCAACGCTCGGCTACTTTTTCAGCTGTAATCCCCATACCATAAGCAATGGCAACCTGCTCGTTGTCAAAAATAGCAGGGTTCATTGTGTATTTATTGCCGCCAAGTGGCACACGAGACATGCTTTCAAGTCCACCCGCCAAAGCCAATGCGGGCTCAGGTCCATCCGAAAGAGAAGCCCCTGCTGTTGCAATGCTCTGTATCCCTGATGAGCAAAACCGATTAATGGTCATTGCAGGCACTGTGTCTGGTAGCCCACTGAGTAAACTCGCAATTCTTGCAATGTTCATGCCTTGTTCCGCTTCAGGCATTGCACACCCAATCACAACATCTTGGATTTCAGCCCAATCAATTGCTGATTGTCGCTGCTGAAGCGCTTTTATTGTAAATCCTAATAAATCATCTGGTAGTGTTTGCTTAAACACCCCTCGAGGGGCTTTCCCAACCGGGGTGCGTAAGATATCTACTATATATATATGCGTCATGACGTACTTTCCTTGCTGGATTGATTAATTGCGAAGGGGTCTTCCTGCTTCGAGCATATGGCGAATACGTGCTTGTGTAAGCGGTGTTTCTGCCAAACGCATAAACGCTTCATGCTCAAGACGTAAAACCCAGGCTTCATCGACTAGAGTGCCTGCATCAACATCTCCCCCACACAGCACATAAGCCAACTGAGATGATAAAAATGCATCGTGCTGACTAATAAACCCACCTTCTTTAAAATTAACCAGCGCCGCTTTAAGCTCAGCACAGCCTTCTCGACCCGCAACTTTGAATCGCTCAGGCATAGGTGGTGTATAATTAGCCGCCTGCATGGCCTTAATGCTATGTAATGCTGCAAATAACACCTCGCCTGCATGCATCACCCAGATATCATTTGCACGTAAATACCCGCGCTGTAATGCTTCAGGTGCACTCCCAGCCACAACGCCCATCGCCAATTGCTCAAAATAAGGATATAAATGCGCAGTAATATTTTTTTCTGTGGCACTTTTTGCCGCGCGCAATGCAAACTCTTTTGAGCCGCCTCCAGCAGGAATTAAACCAACACCTGCTTCAACCAAACCAGGATAAGACTCAAAGGCAGCAACGACTCTATCACTTTGCATGAGCAGCTCACATCCCCCCCCCAAAGCACGGCCTCTGAGAGCTGACACCACCGGCACCGTACTGTATTTTAAACGCATTAAAACAGCCTGAAAATTGCGCACCATACTGGCCAATGCTGCCATCTGGTCTGTCTCAACAAAATGCGATACCGCCGATAAATCTGCCCCCGAACTAAAGTTCATGGGGTTATTTTGATACACAATCATGCCTTGATAGCGTGCTTCCACAATTGCTATCGCTTCTGATAAGCCATCTAGCACGGCCTGACTGATGGTATTAGATTTGGTTTTAAACGACAGCACCGTCACATCATCTTGAAGATGTGATAAACGCACCCCCTCATTTTCAAATAAAATCGCCGCTTTATCTGATGATTTAGCCGGAGATAACTGTCGCTCATATACAGGTAAACTAGATATGCTTTGATGCGCACCATAAAACGTATGGTCTATTGCCAATAGCCATGCAGGTAATGCAGCAGATGCCATACTCAGCTGCTCAGCTATGTCATGTTGTATCCAAGTGCATATTTCTTGCGTACCAAATGCTTGCCAGGTTTCAAATGGGCCTTGTTGCCAACCAAATCCCCATTTAAGTGCGGAATCAACATCGCGTATATTATTTGCAATCGACTCAAGGTGAAACGCCGCATAATGGAACAAATCTCTGAAACACGAACAAATCAGTTCCGCTTCAGGCAGGCTTGATGCGCGTAAAGCCGCGATTTGTTCAGCTGGCGTTTTAAGTTTAAAAATTGCTTTGATTTCATCCGGAATCGCAGATTGAACAGGTCGATAATCATGTGAGAGCAAATCATAAACTTCTAATAACTTACCTCGCTTACGATACACGCCTTGGCCTGTTTTTTGCCCCAAATGACTTGCTTTGATTAAGTCTTTAAGCCATACAGGAAGCGTGAAAAATGCATGCCACGGATCGTCTTTCAACTGCGATTCCATCGTATGAACCACATGCTCCATCGTATCAAGCCCCACCACATCCATCGTTCGAAAGGTCGCTGATTTTGGACGGCCTAATAAGCCGCCCGTCAGTGCATCAACGACATCCAAACCAACGCCTAAACGCTCTGCATGATGCAATGTTGCAAGCAATGAAAAAACCCCCACACGATTGGCAATAAAATTAGGGGTATCTTTTGCACGAACAACGCCTTTGCCCAAACGGCTGGTTAACCAGGTTTCAAGCTGATCTAATAATTCAGGTGTTGTGTTGTTTGCTGGTATTAATTCAGCTAAATGCATATACCGAGGTGGATTAAAAAAGTGCACACCACAAAAACGGGATTGTAACTGCGCTGGCAGCACATCAGCTAACGCATTAATACTGAGGCCTGAGGTATTACTTACAATAATTGTGTGTTTCCCCAAATGCTGGGCTATTTGCGCATACAGCGCTTCTTTCCAATCAAGACGCTCACCAATCGCTTCAATAATTAAATCGCACGCACCTAAGCTTTCTAAATCAGATGCATACTGACAGGGCAATAATACATCAGCTGTTGCTTGTATCCCTAAAGGAGAAGGCTTTAATTTTTTTAATTTTTTAATGCTATCAGTAACCAATCGATAAGGATTATCCCCTTCACTGGCTAAATCAAATAAACAGGTTTCAATGCCTGCATTCGCGACATGTGCAGCAATTTGTGCGCCCATCACACCCGCGCCCAAAACAGCTACTTTTTTAATGAAAAACGACTTCTGCATGGCACATAACTCCTGTTAAAATTCACACGAGGCAAAGTATACCTCAGGAAGTTATTTTCTTGCAGGATTTTTTTCGTCAGCAATTTGTATTTACAATAGATACACATTTACGTATGATTAAATAAACCAAATTTTAAATATTGGGTTTTATTATGACGCAAACACATCGTAAAAACAGCGCGATTAATCTTCGGGCTTTACCAGAACAAAAAAAGCTTATTGATATGGCGGCATCTTTATCACACAAAAATCGCTCAGACTTCATGTTAGAAGCCGCTTGTAGAGAAGCTGAGAATGTATTACTTGATCAGCGATTATTTCTTATAGAAGATGATATGTACAAAGCGTTTGTTACATTATTGGAACAGCCAGTAAACGAAAACTTTGAACTTCAAGCCTTGCTAAAAAGTAGGAGTCCATGGGAAAAATAAGTCAGCCTCAACTCATTTCGCCCGAACATCAACTCGGTGCTTTTAACTCAGGTGAAGCGGTTTTAGATCACTGGTTAAAACAGTGTGCTATAAAAAATGAAACCGAAGGAGCTTCAAGAACTTTTGTTGTTCATGATAATCAGCGCGTTGTTGGATATTACGCATTAGCAACCGGTAGTGTTGCGGCACATGAAGCACCTGGAAAGATCAAACGCAACATGCCTAACCCTATCCCTGTTATGGTTTTGGGCCGATTGGCTGTTGATTTAGCCTGGCAAAAGCATGGTATTGGAAAGGGACTTTTAAAAGATGCTGTACTACGAACAATCAAAGTCTCACACAGTGCAGGCATTCGCGCATTACTCATTCATGCCATTTCAGAGCCAGCCAAGCATTTTTACAAGCGCTATGGATTCATTGAATCTCCGATTGACCCAATGACACTCATGATGACCATGCGAGATATTAAGAAATATTTATTATAATCCATGGGCCTGTTTTCTTGCAGAATTTTTTTGCGTATGATGAAACTTCAACTCAAGCGTGAAGCGTAAGAGATACGGATGCTCAGATTAATAGTATGCTCGCTCTTTGTCGTATCAACCAATAGTCATAGCATGGCCTCAAACCCCATCAACTGGGACAAAGCTGTTGACCTCGCAATTAACCGTTATGGCTTGCAAACAGAGCCAGAATTACTCCGCTTTTTTAACCACGCAAAGGTTGCTTATCCCCCAAAAGAAATTGCGCTATTAGCCTTTAAAAAAGAAAAAAAAATACAGCTCTGGGCTAAAAACAAGAATAAAACATGGTGCCATATTCATACCTATCCATTTACAGCATCCAGCGGTGATTTGGGCCCAAAGCTCAAAGAACGCGATCTACAAATTCCTGAAGGGATTTATCAGCTCACAGCATTTAATCCTTTTAGTGAAATGCATTTATCTATGAAAATTAATTACCCGAACGCATTCGACCAAAAAAAAGCGGCTAAAGAAGGCCGTAAAAAACTAGGGGGAAATATTTTTCTACATGGAAAATCAAAATCGGTTGGCTGTTTGGCTGTTGGGGATCATGCAATCGATCAAATCTTTTTACTCTCACGCCGCGTGGGCCTTAAACAAGTTCAACTGATTATAGCGCCGAATGATTTAAGGCGTGGTAAAGCCAAAACCAAATTACAAACCCAACCACGCTGGCTCCCTGAGCTTTATGACAACATTGAGGAAAAACTCAGTGTTTTCCCACTCAGGGATCGGGTCTAATATCTAAGGCATTGTAAAAGAAAAAGTAGATTCAAGTTCAATACTTTCTACTGCTTCGCTGTCTTGCTTCTCGTCTACAGCAGGCTCTGAATTAACCACTTTGGTATATGCCCATTGTCCGCCATCATAAAGAGCGCGGCCAGTCAAAATCGTCGCCATGGGCAGAATCAATGCTATTGCAGATATAGCCAACGAGAGCTCAAATCCTGTCAGTACCATTGAACCAATGATTGTCCCTGTGATTAACAAGCTCGTAGCCAAGCCAGCTGCAGCACCACCTAAACCAGCACCCAGCAGCAACAAAGGAATAGGCGCCCAAAAATCACGTGACGCCTCTAAATATTCACGCGCGGCAGACTTACTCTCGAGAGGAAACTCCCAAGCATGCCCTGCTAACTGTATGCCAACCGTTAGGTTAATCATCAAAGGTAACGTAATCCCTACAAAAGAAAATACTGGGGTAATACTCATGATATCAATGCAATCCAACAGTATTAATAGAGATAAATAAATGCCTACCCAAGGCCGCGAACGATAGTAGTGCAAACGTTGCTCAAGATAAGTCCCCAACGTTGGGGTTTCTTCACGCTGTTTAGAGAAAGTCCGTAAAGTATAAAAGCTTTTCTCTAACGCTTTGATTTGCGGTGACTTTGTTCGTCCTAAAAAAGAAGCTTTAAAATGATTCTGCTGAATGTCTTTATTTTGAAAAAATATGTCGGTTGCACGACGAAACGCGATCAAATCACCCATATTGCGCTCACTGTGTATCCAGGTATTCACCGCAACGCGTACATCATGAAAGCAATCAGGCATTACGGTTGTGCTGCTTCTAATCTCAGGAATCGCGCTTTTAACATCATCCAACCAGTGAGAAAAATTACCAAGCGCTCGTGCCATCGGATAGACCCAGCGATCTGAATACTTTACATTCATCGGTACTTCTAATTTGACTTCAGGTACTTCACTTGATTCACTTGATTCACTTGATTCGCTACTTGTATCACTTGGGTCATCGTCCTCATCTGTAAAATTTCGAGCAGTTCTAGGCGCTATACAAGGCTCTTCTCGTTCTCGCACAGCGGGGTAAAAGTGATTAAAGTCAGAAACATCATTAAAATTAGAGAACATACTGCGGCTTGATGGCCCAGAAGACAAAGGCGTTCTTGGTTGCATTAAAGCAACACGTTGAGAATGATTCCTTGCGTCATATGGGATATATCGGCCTGCGGAGCGATTCTGCTGCATTGCAACCTGACCGACCTCCTCATCACGCTTTAATACATCTGAAGCATACTGAAGCGCAGCCCCATCCTGCCGAACTGCCGCCAGAACAACCGCTCTATCATTTTTTAATTCATCTGAAGCATACCTAAGAAGCGACCCATTTTGCTGCATCGCAGCGACAGGACCCCCTGGTAAAGCAAAGATTGCTCGACGCTGATCAGATGATAAGTGTTCCATCACACGAGGTAGATTACGAATCGATGCAGCATTGTCTTTCAGTGTTGTCAGCGTGATTCGAAATTTTTCTGTTTCTAAGTTAATAAGAAGCGCAATGAGATCATCAGCATCTCGAGTTCGGGCTACTATATTCGATATAAATGCATTTAAAAAGACTGGAAGCTTCTCAACCGGGGTATTTGTGATAAATATCACAAGACTTTCCATGGTTGGAAGTTGTCTTATCACCTGAGATTTAAGAGCAGGATTCCTTAAAAATTCTGTTATTTCAGCGGGTGCTGCTTGCATGAGCAATTTGAGATCGTCTGGGGAATTAATTATCAGAGGTATATCTAATATATCAAAGAAAATTTGCGTAACCGTTAATTTATCGCACCCTTTATAACAATCGTCCGCAGTTGCTTCACGTGCAATTGCAGCAATCAATCCCGCTTTAGCCTGATTAAATTTTACTTGCGCGGCTTGAACCAGTTCGGCTTTTTGTGCCGCACCTATTGTAATTTGAGTTAGCGTTACTTCATGCCCTCGCATCGCCTCAACAATAGTCTCTCTTCGCATGCCAATACAGGTACTGATAATCGCTTCTGCACTACGGCCAGGCTCACGGTTTGATGCCCTATCAAATAATGTATTAATTGCATTTTTAAGAGGTCCTGGTATTCTATTTTTTTGTAACTCGGGCAACTTGTCGTAATACTCGCCAAAGGCATGCATCGCAAGATATGTTCCTTCTGCTGCATCATCTTCTCCCCCGCGACCACCCGAAGAATTTAAAGAGAGCTGTTGCGTTAAAAGGGTTAGTTGCCCCAGTAAACTGCTTTCGTCTGCCGCTAAACTATCATATTCTTTCTTCGCATTAACCAATGCTGCTGTTAATGCTGAGTGGGTTTTAATTTTCTCATATTCTTCAACTGTTAATCTTTGGTTATCCGTGTTGCCATCTAAGAAATCTTTATAAGGATTATGAGGAAGCTGCACGATTCCTTCGGTTAACGCTATGCTCGAGAGTAAGTGCACCGGATAAAGATATTTATTTGTATTCGATAACACATGTGTATTCAGTACTTTACTGAGTGGGATTGTATTTAAATCAGGGTAAATATCAGATTGATTTTCTTGGACAACCCCTGGTAGTAATAAACTCATTGGATTATTATCTACATCAGCGCTTTCTTCAGCAAGCGTTATTAATAGTTGTGTAAGTGGTGCATTAGGGTATGCAGTATATAGCTTAATGAATTCACGCTCACCTTTTAAAAAGCGACGGCACGCAGCTTGTGTGCCTGCTTCATCTGCAGGATTCGAACGTAAAATAACCAGAAGTTCTCTTAACACACGTGTATTCCATCCGCGAAACACTCTAGTCTGCAAACTGGTCTCTGCTGGCAGTGCTTCGTTTGATAAAGCTTCTGCACGCGCTCTGATTACTGCTATAGTCATGATCCCTCCCTATGCATATCTTTAAAATTGAGAATCAATACGTGTTATTTGTTTCTCCTAAAATTATTCATGCTCGGGCGAGACCACAAAAATACCAGGAATATTTCGCAAATATTCTTGGTAATCCATGCCATAACCATAAATAAAATGATCATCTACTTCCAGGCCGGTATAGTCTGCTTTTGTTAATCCGGCTTCTGCACGTTCATGGTGCTTATCGACCAAAACGGCTGTTTTAACTTCTTTTGCACCCATTGCTTTTACTTCATCTATAATCGCTGCAAGCGTTACGCCACCATCTAAAATATCATCGACAATTAATACGGTTCGATTGGTTAAATCAGTGGTTGGTTTCGCGCGCCAATGTAATTCGCCCCCTTCGGTTTCACCTCGGTAACGCGTGGCATGCACATAGTCTACTTCAAGAGGAAAGTGGAGGCGCACTAACAAATGTCCCATAGGAATTAAACCGCCTATCATCACACATAAAACAACAGGATTTTCATCATGCAAATCATCGTGAATGGCTTCTGCTAGATTATCTAATGCTGATTCTATTTGCTGAAGTGAGAAGAGTTGTGTCGATTTGTCGTGTACGTCTTTAATTTTATCTAAAACAGTCATAGAGCCAAGCCAAAACATAGAAATTGGGCCTGATTATGCAAGAGGATCAGATTTTTTTCAATGTTTTTATCCAGGTAAAAACAACGGGGCTTCTCGTGTTTTCTGTATCATGTCGAAGGAAGAGAGCTGATATTTTTGAAGCACCATACAATAATATCCTGCAGGAAAAATTGTCATCATTTTTCCCATCTCATTCAAAAATAGGCTCTTTTTTATCCATTGCTCACGCTGAAACGGGGGCACATAATAAAACGTTTCAAACCATTTCTGCTTATATCCGCGATTCAAAAAAATGCGCTTCAAACCCAAAGGTGAATGTAGTGTCATGCGTGCTTGCCCTAGTGCTTCAAGGCCATGACATGCAAGAGCTGCCCCCCATAAACTCAAGGGGTTAATACCAAAAAAAATAACATGCCCCATCGGGCTTAGCACGCGATCAATTTCATCCAAAGGCTTTTTATATCGTCCGAATATTTCGAGTAGCATCGGTGCAATCACAACATCTACGCTGCTACGTTCAAGGGGTATCTGTTGAGGTGACGCAATAAACGTTGCATTAGGTGCATCAAGACAAGGCGTAGCAAGCCAGTTTTTTTTTAACGCTTGTTGAGATAACCAAACATTATCACCACACACGCCCAGTTGCAGTAAAACATCTTGAGCAAGATGTTTGTTAAATTGCGAGAGCTGCATTGACATCGCATCCCCAAGATAACGCCCCTGCGGGGTTTTAAACCAATTATCTAAAGCACGATAGCGATGTCTTTGCTCGTCTAAATTCACACAGGTTACCCATCCTCAAACCTTATGTATTTTGTACCACGTGCAGCGGTTTAACAGCAAGTCTATCCAACCGCTTCATGATTTTTATTCTTCTGTTGCATCCAGCTGTTCTTTAATAGCACTCACATCAGCGGTTAACGCTTGCTCTGCTAATTCTTTTAGAACCGATTCGGGCATGCTGCCAGAATCAGAATAAATAGCAATGCCTTCTTTGAACACCATCAAATGTGGCACTGAGCGAATCTCAAACATTTCTGCTAATTCAGGCATTTTTTCAATATCAACTGTTGCAAATAAAATCGTTTCGTTGGCCCTTGAAACCTTCTCATATACGACCGAAAACTGCGTGCATGGAGCACACCATGTTGCCCAAAAATCAACAAACACAATGGGCTCGGACCCAATGATCTGCTCAAAATTATTGGCATCTAATGCCATTATTTCATGATATGTTTTCATTGGTTTAATCTCCTGACGCTACAATCGAAAGAATACTTTGAAACACGCGACTAACAGCCCCCTCTCCCAACACCCGATGAAACTGCGTCGCACCGAATGTATTAATAGCGCTTTTATTTTGATAATAACGAATTAAAGGCTTTGTTTGTTGATGATAAACCTGTAAGCGATCTCGAATAATCCCCTCAGCGTCATCATCACGTAAAACTAAGGGCTCACCTGTGACATCATCTATGTCGGCGACTTTCGGTGGATTATATTGAAGATGATAAGCACGTCCAGATGCTAAATGTACACGTCGACCACTAATTCGTTTTACAATTTCTTCGTCATCTACGGCAATTTCAATCACATGATCAAGCGGTATATTTGCAGCTGCTAGTGCGTCCGCTTGCGGAATGGTTCTAGGAAAGCCATCCAGTAAAAATCCTGAAGCGCAATCAGGCAAAGTAAGCCGCTCTTTGACTAAATTAATAATAATATCATCTGAAACCAACTGACCACTATCCATAATTTGCTTTGCATTCATGCCTAGCGGTGTGCCTGCAGTGATGGCCGCACGCAGCATATCACCCGTTGAAATTTTTGGAATATGAAAATGTGCGGCCAATTTCTCGGCTTGTGTGCCTTTACCCGCTCCTGGACCACCCAATAAAATTAATCGATTTGACGCCATTAATATACTCCAACCTAGGCTTTAAATTCACTCAAATAGCATCTATTCTACCGTTTCACTGATTCTTTGTCACGAATAATCAATCTCTTTTCATTTGTCTTACACACGATATCTGATACATTACTTCTCATAAAATACAGTACATGAGATAAACTATGTCTATTCTTGTTTTTGATATCGAAACCGTGCCCGATGTTGATTCAGGTCGGAAATTATATGACCTAGATGGGTTATCTGATGCAGATACAGCCAAAGCCTTATTCGCGCTTCGCCGAAAAAAAGCAGGCCATACGTTTCTACAACATCATCTACAACGCATTGTGGCTATCTCTTTGGTCATGCATTCAAACAATGACATCAAAGTATGGTCGCTCGGCGATGAAGACTCGAGCGAAGCTGAGTTAATTCAGCGTTTTTTTACAGGCCTTGAAAAACACACCCCCACGTTAGTCAGCTGGAATGGTAGTGGATTTGACCTGCCTGTACTTCACTATCGTGCTTTATTACATGGCATTCAAGCCCCTCAATATTGGGAAGTCGGCGAACTAAAGCAGCCTTTTCGCTTTAATAATTACTTAAACCGCTTTCACTATCGGCACTTAGATTTAATGGACGTATTAGCGGCTTATCAAAACAAAGCCTTTGCACCTCTAGATCAAATCTCAACCATGCTTGGTTTTCCAGGCAAAATGGGCATGAGTGGCGCACGGGTGTGGGATGAATATTTAGCGGGTAATTTACCTGCTATCCGGGATTACTGCGAAACCGATGTACTCAATACCTTTTGTGTTTATTTACGATTTGAATTTATGCGCGGCAAACTAACAGAAGAACATTATGCTGAAACCATTGAACAGCTACGTCACACACTTGAAGCTGAGAACAAACCGCATCTTACTGCTTTTCTTAAAGCAATAAACGATAATTTGCTTTGAAAAATGAAAAACACCCCCGACCCCATGCCCACTTAAAAAATACTTTGTTTATATTGCAATCAATTTAAATAAATTCTTAATTCAAAGGTAAACTACAATGCTCCCCGATAAATCTAGTTTAGAAGGAAAACATATACCAGGATACAGTTCAGAGATAGAGGTTCCTGGCTACGTTCCTGTCCACATGGAAGGCCGCTACAGATACCGCTTACAAAATCCTGTCCCCATGGAAGGCCTCTACAGAGCTCCCTTAAAAAATACAACTACAAAAAAACCGGGATCACCCCTTCAGCATGTATCAGGTCAACTACAAGCAGATAAAGACGTTGTGCTTGCAACTGTGACACAAGAAGGCACTAAAGCATTACCATATGCATCAAAAGACTTACAAGCCGAACGATTGCTTCAGGCAGCTGCTGTTGTTCCATTACTTGGCTTAGCCATGCAATACCCGAATCTTTCAGTCTGTGCACTTGAGACACGTGTTCTCCTTATGGTTTCAAGTTTAGTGCCTGCTCTTACAGCTGCTTTCATACTAGGCCAGCGGCTATATAGAAGCGAAGGATTCTTTCCTGCTCTTAACCAACCAGTCGAAAATGAAGAAGATGCTGTCACTTCTCCCACTTGTGGTTAGATTTTTTGTGATTTAACTTAATATAACGTCACCCGCTAATAAGCACACCATACCCCCTACGTATCCGGCTTTATGCGGGTTATCCATACAAATTGATATTTTTTCAACCTGGCTCCATTGGTTTTTTCATAACAATACTGTACACTTATTAAGTGAAAAAATTGAGGCTGTTATGGATGTTTTTGAAGTTAAACTTTCAAATAAAGCTGAAAACGATTTAAAAAAAATACCTTTACATATCGTATTTAAACTACAAGTTTGGGTTGATGGTGTTAGGAAATACAGCCTTCCTGACATGAGAAAACGACCTGGGTTTCATGATGAACCATTGAAAGGGGATAGGAAAAAGCAGTGTTACATCAGATTAAACAAAGCATATCGCGCTTTTTATATCATCGACGATCATGAAAAAATACATTTTATTGAGGTAATTGAGGTGAACAAACATGACTGCTAAAAATAAAACCCCAACGAGTGACAACAGCATGGCCTTTCTTGAAAACTTAACAGGAAGAGAAGTGACTATAGGTAATTTATTATGGTCTATTCGTAAATGTGAAGAGATGAGCCAAGCTGACTTTGCAAAACGACTAGACGTATCACGCCAGTACTTATGCGATCTTGAACATAATCGTCGTATTGTAAGTGCAAAAACCGCGGCAAACTTCGCCTCGAAATTAGGATATTCTCCAATACACTTCATACAAATAGCCATGCAGGATGAACTAAATAAATACGGCTTTGATTTTGATGTGCAAATAACAGAACATAAAAAAGCAGCATGATTTCAGACTAAAACCAAAGCCAACTTTTTGTCTTTAGTTTTGATTCACACCGCTTCAGTTGCGCATCATAAATATGCGCACGTGTACGCACTTTTCTAGCCACCTGAACCAACCACCGTTTGCGACGATACGTCTTGCGTTGATATCCTCCAATGCCTTCATGGTAAGCCAAATACAACGCCATGGTGTCATCATATGCAATACCGGCTCGCTTATGTGCTTGGCTCGCATACCATCCAATAAAATCAACCCCATCGGCAAAGTTGGTTCGTGATGCAAAGGTGCGGCCTGTTGCGCGTTTGTATCCACTCCACGTCATATCCAGTGCTTGTGCATACCCATACGCGCTAGATGGCCGGGTCCACGGAATCACCCACAGTAATTTTGTTCGTTCAGGTTTTGCGCGTGCATTAAATTTTGATTCTTGATGCATGATAGCCATTTGTGTGGTCACCGGCACATGCCAGCGGTTTTCAACGGCTTTTGTATCCGCATACCAGTCAGGATTTTGTTTGAAGATACTACAAATATTATCTACGTTTCGAGGTGGCGCCGTAACGCAACCTGATAAAACCAAGCTCATCATCAAGATAAAGCAATAAGTCATTTTTACTTTCACAAATAACATCCTTGTTACTTGAGTATAAAACACTAAAACTTACTTATTACCATAAACTACTTTTATTCAAATCCAAAGTGCAAATTAAACGCCAAGAGCCGCTAGCTCAGCATCTGCTTGATTTTCTTCTGTATGCACTTCAGGTTTAGCATCCTCTGTTGATGTAAAAAATCCAACTTGAGGTGATTCATCATTAGCATTTGATTGCGTTAATTCAGGTAATTCAAAAATATCTGCAAGCGCTCTCACTTCACGACCCACACTTTTGGGTGGAGCGACTACTGCTTCATAAATTTGTAAAACAACTTCAGCAACCATATAAGCTAAAAAACCCAAAGCAACCACATCTAAAACAATAGAGATTGGCGCAAGGAAGGCAGCGCAAGCTAGTATCTCAATTGTCAAATTGAATAAGAGGTAGTTCCAGTACACAGTAGCAGCTGTAGGTAACGTTAAAAATAAAGCGCATGCAAGGTAAGCAAGCACACGAACGCCTTTACGATCAAAAATCGTCTCTCTGTTTATTTCTTTATCAAGCAGCTTTAAGAGCGCTTCATCTTGACTTACCGTGCCGTTAACAGCCTCAGTGGCCCAATGAACAATACGTGTTAATTCTTGAACTCTTTCTGTCATGAGCGGAGGGCGGATTAAATTATCGGGATTCTCTTGCTTATTAAAATGCATAGCCGAACTTTGAATATTAATACCGGGTGAATCAACCATAAGGGTTGATTGTTTTATCAAGTCTTCTAGTAATGCGCTTAAATCTGAATGCTCACTGAATATAGCGGCTTCTTTATGATTGAGTGCATGCTGTAATGTTGAAGTAGCTGTAAAAAAATCTTGCTTAGCCAAGGCTAAATCGTCTTTTGCTTTCTTCTTTTCCAGCGTTATGCGGGCTTCTTCTTTCGCCTCTTGCTCAGCTCTTTCTAGCCTTTCTTGTTTTTCTTTCGCTTTTTCAGCATTTTTTAACTGAAGATTACGTTCATTGATTTCATCTAAGACAGTACCCATAGCAACCACCAATGGATTAAAAGTGATGCATTATAGCGCATAATGCATCAAAAAGAAACCCCTATGGATAATTCATAGCAATCGCTAACCGTAGGCCTTCAAGCACTAAATCAGGTAAGAGATGATCGAAAATCGCTTCTTGCTCAAACAAGACCGCAAAACCACCCGTTGCAAGCACTAAGACTTCTTCATCAGGAAATAATTGCGATTTAACCCGATTAATTATTTCTTTTACAGCGCCCAAAGCACCAAAATAAACACCGGATTGAATGCTTTCAACCGTGGAGCGCCCCACCACTTGTTTTACACGAACAATATCAACTGATGGCAGTTTGGCTGTATTACGTGACAAAGCATCCATTGAAAGCCCGAGTCCCGGTAAAATAGCACCCCCTAAATACGCTTTTTTTGAATCAACCACACAAAACGTTGTGGCCGTTCCAAAATCAACCATAATCAGTGCCTGCTCTGGAAAACGATGGGTCGCTGCAATGGCATCTGCAATTCTATCAGCACCTACTTCAACAGGATTTCTATATTTAATATTAAGCCCGGTTTTAACCCCTGCTTGCAGAAAAAAAGGATCAATAGAAAAATATTTAATACAGGCCGAACGCAATGAATAATCGAGTTGCGGCACGACCGAACCAATGGCAATTTGCTTAATTTTTTCTGGTTCACACTTATTTTCACGCAGGACTTGCTTTAAAAAAAGTCCCAGCTCATCTGAAGTACTTTTTTCGGATGTATGACGAAACCGAAGGCTAATTTTATCACCTTCAAATACACCGCCATAAATATGTGAATTGCCTACATCCAAACACAGCATCATGACGATGGGCCTCCTGCTGCACGCACTCGAATACGCTCTAACGCAACATCTAAACGCGCAAGCACGCGACGCTTTCCTATCATGGTTAGCGTCATATCAATCGCAGGTGAATTACTCCCCCCTGTAATCGAAACACGTAGGGGCTGCGCAATTTTACCCATACCTAAATCAAACGCGGCGCATACATCATTGATACAAGCCTGTAACTTATCTTTTTCCCAGGAATCTACTGCCTCAAACGCTTTATATAAAGCCAGTAATGGCTCAAGTGCCACGGGTCTTAGCTGCTTTTTAACCGCATTCTCATCAAAAACAAGCTCATCTTGATAAAAATACAGGCTTTTTTCTGCAATCTCAGCCAGTGTTTTACACCGCTCAGCTTGTACTCGCACAACATCTGCCAATGCAGGGCCCTGGGTTGTATCTATATTTAACGCATCAAAATGATATTGAAGCGCTTTTGCGACCATGTCTGGAACATCTGATTTCTGATAATGCTGATTAAGCCAATACAGTTTTTCATAATTAAAGCCAGCTGCACCCCGACTCACTGCAGCCAAATCAAATTGCTTTATCATGTCATCCACACTAAAAATTTCTTGGTCACCCGAAGACCAGCCCAGGCGCACCAGATAATTTAATAATGCATGCGGTAAAATACCCATTTCTTTAAATGCTAAAACATTGACTGCACCATGACGCTTTGACAAGCGCTTGCCATCTTCACCCAAAATCATGGGTAAATGGGCAAATATCGGCGGCTTTACGCCCAGCGCTCGATATAAATTAATTTGTCGCGGTGTATTATTAATATGGTCATCGCCACGAATCACATGTGTAATGCCCATGTCTGAGTCATCAATCACCACAGCAAAATTATACGTTGGATTACCATCTGAACGGACTAAAATAACATCATCTAACTCTTGATTAGATACATCAATATCACCATAGACTTCATCCGAAAAGCATACCTGGCCTTCTTCTGGATTTTTAAAGCGGATAACATGGGGCGCTTCTGTGCTCTCCAAATTAAGGGCGCGACAATGCCCGTCATATCCTGGTTTTTCTTTAGCCTGCATCTGAGACTCACGCAAAGTCTCAAGCCTTTCTTTACTACAGGTACAGCGATATGCCTTGCCTTCACTGAGCCATTGTTCAATCACTTCTTGATAACGCGCATAACGTGCTGTTTGATAAACCGGCGGCTCATCTGGCTGTAATCCAAGCCATGCCATGCCATCTAATATGATTTGAACCGACTCAGTCGTTGAACGTGCTTCATCTGTATCTTCAACACGCAGAACAAACTCCCCTTGATGATGCTTTGCATATAACCATGCAAAAAGTGCCGTACGTACACCACCGACATGTAAAGAACCCGTTGGACTAGGGGCAAAACGTGTTTTAACAACCATAAAATTGACTCCATTTGCGCTATAACTCATTGGCGCTATAATAGCCGAATTCAATTCAGGCGAAAAGCTAGATCATCCTACTATCTTGAGGTTTTTGTGAAAGGGTTCGGAATTAAACAACACCTACGAATGACAACGCTCATTCCAATCCTATTGATTTCACTGTTATTCACAGTATTTTATAACTTCGAGCTTCATCAAACGCTCGATGAACATATTTCACATCTCGGTGAAGCGTATGTTAATCAATTAGTGCCCGCAGCCCAACTGACCCTTCTAGAAGGAGATACCCGCAGCTTACAGGCCTTAATTGATGCAGCAGTCACCAATAAAGATGTATTAACACTCGCTTTTTATGATGAAACGGGCAAACTATTAGCGCATCGTGGCGGTAAGCATCGAAAACACCACACGCTGCCTCCCACATCGTTTAGAGCCTCTGGATTTACTGAAAGCACGGCTTCAGCGCGAGATAGAATCCGTTTTTTTGCGCCCATCACGCTGCCTCATTTTAATTTATATCACGACTCACCGCTTTCTTATATTAAGCGTTTAACAGAAAATTCTGAACAAGCCGACCATATTTTAGGCTGGCTTTCACTTGATTTAAACACCCAGCCCATGCTGCTCAAAGAATATCGTATGTACTTGGTTAGCCTGTTTATTACCCTACTTGGTATTGCGCTCGGGTTCATGCTGAATTATATCTTATCCCAAAAAGTGCACCGCCCAATCACACGATTGCGTCACACCATGAAACAAATATCAAACGACGCATTCGAAACCCCCATTAAAACGGGCAGCCCAGCAGAGCTCGGCATTATTGAACAGGGTTGTTTTGATTTGCAACAGCAGTATCTCAATACACGCAATGAATTTAATCAGCACGTAGATACTGCAACCCAAGACTTGCAGCAGAGCCTTGAATTTATTGAAGAAAAAAACGTTAAGCTTTTAATCGATAAGCGTAAAGCTGAGGAAGAACTCACTCAAAAATCAACGTTAATAACCAGCTTAAGCCATGAAATAAGAACGCCAATGAATGGCATTATTGGATTTGCTAATATTCTTCTAGAAACCTCTCTAACACCCATCGCGCGCGATTATGTTAAAACCATTAAAACATCTGCAAAAGATTTACTCTCTATTCTTAATAATATTCTTGATTACTCTAAAATCAATGCAGGTAAACTCAAACTAGATACGATTCCTCTCGATCTTCGCAACTGCATTGATGATGTCCTAACCCTTGCAACGCCTAGTGCACAAAAAAAAGAGCTCGACCTCATTCCCTCCACAGCACTTGATGTCCCCAAAACCATGGTAGGCGACCCGATTCGATTAAAGCAAATCATCCATAATTTAGTGAGTAATGCCATTAAATTCACCGAAAAAGGGCATGTACTCGTACGCTCGCACATTCATGAAGTGACTGAGCAACACTATGTTATATGCCTTTCTGTAACCGACACAGGGGTTGGCATATCACCTGAAGAGCAAAAAACGTTATTTCATGCCTTCCATCAAGCAGGAAAAAATACGGCGCGTCATTGCGGCGGTTCCGGGCTTGGATTGGTGATCTCGAAACAGCTCGCAGAGCATATGCAAGGACATATTACCCTTGAAAGTAACACAAACCAAGGGAGCACGTTTTCAGCTTACCTTACCTTTGCGAAACTACCCGCATACGAAGTTGAAAAACACGAACCCAAGCGGTTTAAGCATATTAAAGCCATTTGTTTTGACGCCAACACACTACATTTAGAAGCGCTATGTCATGGCCTCGGACATTTTGGTATTACTTGTATTCAAGTGAATGTATTAGATGCCTTAGACATTGCTTTTACCCAACATGCTGATGCACAGTTAGCGTTTATCAGCATGTCACCCGAACACGAACACACATTGCCGGCTTTACTTCGCCAGCAAAGCACCCCTATTATTTTGCTGTCAAAATTGATTATTGAAGATTACCAAGCACTCGGTGCACAACGGTTTCTCATGAAACCCGCCAACATTCAAAAATTACAAGACACCATCGAATCAATGCTCTTGCAAACCGCATCGCCAAAAGTTAATCAACTGGATCTCGAGCGCCTAAGAAGTAAACTGAACGATATACATCCCAATTTACTGATTGCAGAAGATAATGCCGTTAACCGCATGCTTATCAATGCCTGGCTCGGAACGCATGCAAATCTTGATATGGTGGATGATGGAGAACAAGCACTTGCCATTTGTCACCAAAAGCAATTTGACGCCATTCTGATTGATTTACACATGCCAAAACTCAATGGCTTAGAAGCTGTCCACCTTATCCGAAAACAAACAGCACTCAATCAAAATACCCCCGTACTTTTAATTAGTGCCGATAATCACGATCTTGATCGTGCGTATTTAAACGCACAAAAAATCGACCGAAAGCTCCCCAAACCAATCGATGAAAATTTATTATTGCATCATCTTATTACTGTCTTACAAGAAGCCAAAATAACCCCTATCGATTGGTCTGTTTGCGTTCAAAAAATGTCTGGAAATGCAGCGCTCGCAAAAAAACTACTCGATCGCTTTATTGAGGCCTTACCCCAACATCAAAACGAACTACGCCAGGCCATGCAAGAGAACAATAAAGCAGCCCTAGAAGACATAGCACATAGCCTTCGCGGCGTTTGTGGCTTTTTAAGCCTCCCAAAACTTGAACACGCATTGGCCAAGCTTGAATACCTTGCACAACACACACAAACAGATAACATACTACTTGAGGCGCTCAATGACGTTCTGCAACAAATCGATGCTGTCATAGGAGCACACCAAACACTTGCGGTAATCATAGAACAATAAAATAACACCAAACATAAGGATTTTGATGCATCATGACCATGATTAAAAATGCAATCTATGCCCAGTCTGGCGGAGTAACCGCTGTGATTAATGCCTCCGCCTGCGGGGTTATTCAAACCGCCCGAAAACACCCAGATAAAATAGGCAAAGTATTCGCTGCACAATCAGGCATTGTCGGTGCACTCTCTGAAGCCTTAATTGATACATCACTCGAAAGTGATACGGATATAGCCAAACTCATACATACCCCATCAGGTGCTTTTGGCTCTTGTCGCCATAAACTCAAATCAGACGGCGAAGAATTTACGCGCTTACTTGAAGTATTTGAAGCATATAATATTGGTTATTTTTTCTATAACGGCGGTGGTGACTCCCAAGATACAGCCAATAAAGTGGCTGAAATGAGCCAGGCACGTGGCTACCCTGTAACCTGTATTGGCATTCCGAAAACAGTGGATAACGATCTGCCTTTCACCGATACCTGTCCAGGATTTGGCTCTGTCGCCAAATATGTTGCCGTATCAACCAAAGAAGCAGGATTTGATGTTGCCTCAATGGCCAAAACGTCAACCAAAGTCTTTATTTTAGAAGTCATGGGACGACATGCAGGTTGGATTGCAGCGGCCAGTGGCCTCGCTAGTGAGTCTGCCAACGAACCACCTCACCTGATTTTATTTCCAGAAGTTAGATTCGATCCCAAAGCATTCACAGCTCGTGTAGATGCCTGCGTCAAAACCCATGGCTATTGCCTTATTGTGGTGTCTGAAGGCGTTCAAGACGAACAAGGTAAGTTCTTAAGCGATGCAGGCATTAAAGATGCCTTTGGACACGCCCAACTCGGTGGCGTCGCCCCTGTGCTTGCTCATCTTGTCAAACAAACATTAGGCTATAAATATCACTGGGCTGTTGCTGATTACCTGCAACGCGCAGCGCGCCATATTGCATCAGCAGTCGATGTTGAACAAGCTTACGCACTCGGTAAAGCAGCTGTTGAACTGGCCTTAGACGGGCAAAATGCCATCATGCCTATTGTGGTTCGAGAAAGTGACTCACCGTATACATGGTCTATTGGACAAGTGCCACTCCGTGATGTTGCAAATATTGAACGCGCCATGCCCAAAGACTTTATTCGTGAAGATGGCATGGGGATAACCGATGCCTGCAGACGCTACTTAGCGCCATTGATTCAAGGCGAAGCGTATCCTCCTTATATCAATGGCCTACCTGACTATGTCCGCCTTAAAAATCAACTCATTACACCGAAGCTTGCGTCTTGGGGCTAATATAACCAAGCGCATAAAACCAAACAAGCATAATAATTGACAAATTTCTTGAGTTTAGGCATCATACGCCTCTTTAGTTTTAGAGTTTCTGGAGAAACAACGTGGCAAATATCAAGTCAGCTATCAAACGTGCACGACAAAACACCAAGCTTCGAGCACATAATGCAAGTGCGCGCTCAATGTACCGCACCTATGTTAAAAACGTTTTAAAAGCCGTTGAGACAGGTAATAAAGAAGAAGCGCAAGCAGCTTTCACTAAAGCACAGCCTGTTATCGATAAAGCAATGGGTAAAGGCTTAATTCATAAAAATAAAGCCGCTCGTGTAAAAAGCCGGTTAAATGCTAAAGTTAAAGCATTAGCAGCATAAAAAACTGCTCTTTATCGAAGTGCGTTATATTCAGACTCACTTCGATAAAACCACGCAGAGTGCTGAACGCCTTATGAAATTTATTAGACGTGTTTTACTGATTATTTTCTTCGTTTGTGTAGCCAGCCTTATAACGCTTTGGGCCGTTACTTATTTTGTGCAGCCCAAAACGTTTAAATTAATTACCAAGAAACAATTAAGCAGCTTAACGCATCAAGACAGCGCCATTGACGGTAGTATTAATTGGCGTATTTTTCCAAGGCCCGGCTTGAATCTCACCAAAGTCCGCATTGGTGACGTAAAAAAAATAGACGGCGATTATGCTTTAAGCATTGATAACCTGCTATTTAATCTTCAATTAGCCCCCTTACTTCACGGACAATTCGTCTTTGATACCATCGTATTTGATGGTTTTACATTACACGTCAATTTAGGCGAAAAAGTACCTGTTAATACAACAGAAAAAAAACCGCTCGCCAAGAAAAAAACACCGAACGTACCGACAAACATTGCGTTAAAATCATTGCTACTCACCAACGGTCGCATTATTCTCAGCCAAAACAAACAAGAAAAACTGCTCTTAAAGAACGTACGACTTGAAGCAGAGCTTCCGTTAAAGCACCACGAACCGTTGCCAGTGCAATTTAAAGCAACCCTTAAGAAGCAATCGGATGAACTGCGCATCAATGGCATATTAAGCTACAAAGGGTTACTGACGCTCCCAATCCTAAATACAGCCAATACACAATTAGAAAACCTTGAGATTGATGGACAAACAACGTTTGAAAACATTCAGATTAATGACTATGAAATAACACGAGCCAATGCCCACACCTTCTTTAGCAAAGGAAAACTCGAGCTAAACCCACTCACCCTGTCACTTTACAATGGCGAATCGGTCGGGCGGTTAAATTACCTAATCAATACGCATGACTTAAACTTCAATCAAACCGGCACAGGCCTTAGTGCAGAGCCCGTCTTTCAACACGTATTAGACATTCGGCCTTCACACTTAACCGGCACACTTGATTTCTCCATTCATACAGCCGCAAAAATAAATACCCCTGACTGGCATAAAAAAATGATTACGAACGGTAATTTAACGCTGCATAATGGCACACTATCTTACCTTAATTTGCCCGCTATCACGGAAGAAACAACCAAAAGCATTCTAAACCTAGCCAATGAAAACTTTACGCATATTCAGCAGGGTTTAGAACAATTAAAACCTTGGAGTCTTGGTCAGTACTCAGGAAGCACAGCTTTTCATCTACTTAACCTGCAATATCAGGCCAAAGGAGATAGTCATTTAAACTATAATTTACTGCTCGAAACAGCCAAACTCAACCTTAAAGGCGAAGGCACACTTAATCTTGAAACAAGTGCGATTCGTGCACACCTTATTGCTTATCTCATTACAAAAGACAAAAGTATCCAGGCGATACAACAGCTCCTTGGACATGGCTTCCCCCTTAAAGTAACAGGCACGCTTTCAACCCCTCTGATTCATGCAGATAGCCACCAGCTTACAGACATTCTTTCAAGTCAAGCACTACCCAAAGCACTGATCAAGCCTTTAAATAAATTAAAAAAACATATTAAAATCCTAAACCATGCCCCAATCACCTCACCTACAGAATAAAACGTATTTTTCAGAAGCACTTTTAACGTGGTTTGATACCCATGGGCGAAAAAACTTACCCTGGCAAAACCCTAGAAGTCCCTATTATGTATGGATTTCTGAGGTCATGCTGCAACAAACTCAAGTAAAAACTGTTATTCCTTATTTTATTAAATTTATTGCTCGCTTTCCAACAATCGAAACACTCGCGCGCGCTACAGAAGATGAAGTCCTCTCTTATTGGTCAGGCCTCGGTTATTATAGCCGAGGGAGAAATCTTCAAAAAACAGCTTATTTAATCACAACAGAATTTAAGCATATTTTTCCACATGAGCCGAAGCAACTCATTACATTACCTGGCATTGGTGAGTCTACTGCTGCAGCAATTACTTCACTCGCATTTAATCAACCCGCGGCCATTTTAGATGGCAATGTTAAACGTATTTTAAGTCGATATTTTTTAATCGCTGGAAAACCCAATACCGCAGCGATAAAAAAAACGTATTTACAGCATGCCGATGCTTGCTTGCCAAGCACGCGTGCGGCCGATTACACACAAGCCATTATGGATTTAGGGGCGCTTATCTGCACCCCTAAAAAACCAGCATGCCATCAGTGCCCTGTACAGGCCCATTGCCTTGCAAACGCACAACAAATCACAATGCAATACCCAGAAAAAGCACCTAAAAAAATACTGCCTTCACGGGAAGCGCAGTTTATTTTAATGCACAATGCCACGCGTTCCATGATTTATCTTGAAAAACGACCGTCAAAAGGCCTTTGGGGAGGCTTATGGAGCTTGCCTAGCCTGGATAAAAATGCCTGTGCCATAACACACATTCACGAAACGCATGCACTAAAAACAAGAACCAATACGCCGCTGCCCATGATAAAACACACATTTACACACTTTAAATTACAACTTTATCCACGCGCACTCTGCGTTCACGCAAATGCGCTTAATCAAATTTTACCTGCAAACGGTCGATGGATTAACACCGAAACACTTCATACACTAGGCCTTGCTAAACCCATCAAAGACATTATTGAGCAATTTTTAATGCACGATGTGCATCAGTATGGATGACGCGCCTCTTCTTGCAATAGCCTCGCTGCTACAATCGCGTCTTTTTGCCCTGCATCTGCGGCTTTTTTAATCCACACTGCTGCTTTTTTCTTGTCTTCAATCACCCCTTCACCGTAATAATACATATAGCCTACGGCATATTGCGCGTCGACATTTCCTTTTTCTGCTTCCGGCATTAACCGAATAAATGCCGAACGATAATTCTGTCTTTTAAAACTATGAATGCCTTCTCGTAAATTCAATGAATTAACTGAATTCATCGCGCATGCAGTAAGTGATAACAATATAAAACTTAGAACCAAACACTTTAAGCGTACAAAAAACCGCATACAATATACCTCTATTTTATTTTAATTTAATTTTTAATCTTGCTTTAAAACCGGTGATGGGGGAGAAAAGAGTAATTCATTTTTAGGTAAAATTAAACTTTCCATCCTTCCCTGATACAGTAACAAAACCCCTTCTGATGTAATACGCTTAATCACCGCCCCACCGGGTAGCTTATCCCCCACACCAAAAGACTTCACCTCGCCGCCTGGTAATGCCAACATCACATGTGATGCATTTTCATCTGATGCAAACAAAATCCCCACAACCGATACATCCAAAGATGAACGCTCAACACCCGCGCCTTCAACATCATTCGGCACATAATCACCAAATAGCGGGACGGTTACAGCCGAAGATTTAATCAAGGCCTTAAGGCTTGCTGTTTTTTTAAAAACCGGTTTATTATATGACGTGGTTGTTTTGTCTAATCGAACAGCCGCTCGAATACCGCTTATCCACTCAAATACAATAAGTGCAAGTAAAACACCTGCTATTATTTTAAACGCATTATTTTTTAAATAAATTATCCAGTTCATTCCATCATATTACCCAGTGTGATTCTAAATAACATCTAACACACATCTAGTTTAACATGAACTGGTCCCAGTGATTTATCCGTGCCATAATAAATTCTTTTCTTTTAGTTATCCCAAAATACTATGCATAAAACACACTTTGATACACGCGCCATTCATGCGGGCCAGCCGGCTGATCCGACCACCGGCGCTGTCATGACCCCTATTTATGCAACTTCAACTTACGCACAAACAGCCCCCGGCGAACATCAAGGCTATGAGTATTCACGCACAAAAAATCCAACACGGCGCGCTTATGAAGCCTGCATTGCCAGCCTTGAATCCGGCATGCATGGATTTGCCTTTGCCTCTGGCATGGCAGCGGTTAATACTATTATTGATTTACTCGATGCAGACTCACATGTACTGGCATTGGATGACTTGTATGGCGGCACATATCGCCTATTCGATAAAATAAAAACGCGAACCAATCATCTTAGTTTTTCATTTATTGACATGACGGATATTGATCGCATTGAAGCAGCCATTCAGCCTAATACCCGTATGATTTGGCTTGAAACCCCTTCTAACCCACTATTAAAACTAGTGGATTTAAAAGCCATTGCAGTCCTGGCTAAAAAACATAATCTTATCACGGTGACTGACAATACGTTTGCAACCCCATGGATTCAGCGGCCACTTGAGCTGGGCATTGATATTGTAGTTCACTCAGCTACCAAATATCTAAATGGCCATTCTGATGTCGTTAATGGGGTGGTTGTTGTTGGTGATAATCCCGATTTGGCTGAACAGCTGGGGTTTTTACAAAATTCCTGTGGTGCCATTGCCGGCCCTTTTGATAGTTTTTTAGTGCTCCGTAGCCTAAAAACGCTCGCACTTCGCATGCAGCGACACACTGAAAACGCCTCTGAACTTGCTACATGGCTTCAATCTCATCCATGTATCAAACAAGTGATTTATCCGGGCCTTCAAAACCATCCTCAGCACGCACTTGCAGTCGAGCAAATGCAAGCATTTGGTGGTATGATTTCTATTATTATCGATGGCGGTCTAGATGCCGCAAAATCCATGCTCTCACGCTGTAAATTTTTTACTTTAGCTGAAAGTTTAGGGGGCGTTGAAAGTTTAATAGAGCACCCCGCCATCATGACGCATGCTTCAATTCCTCCTGAAAAACGTGAGGCCATTGGCATCGTCGATGGACTTATTCGTCTTTCTGTAGGCATTGAACATATTGATGATTTAAAAGCTGATTTAAAACAATCACTTAATAACCCATTATATTAACAAGATTTAAATAGGATACATCTGATGTTAGAAGAAAATATTAATCATTATTTCGAAATTCGCGATACGATATCCCCCAAAAGCGCACCAACTGAATTGCTTGACGCGTTAACACAAATATTTCTACAGCTGGATCAAGGCCTTATTCGTGTGGCCGAGCCTAAAGAAGGCCGCTGGATTGTAAATTCTTGGATAAAAAAAGCCATTTTACTGTCGTTTAAATGCTACGAAAACCAAGTCATCGAAGGCGGTCACAGCCGGTTCTATGACAAATTACCGCTTAAGTTTGCTAACACATCTGCAGCGCAATTTGCCGAGCAAGGGGTACGTGTTGTTCCTGACGCCATTGCACGACAAGGCAGCTTTATTGGAAAAAATACGATTCTTATGCCCTCTTATATTAATATTGGTGCCTATATTGACGAAGGCTCAATGATTGATACCTGGGCAACGGTTGGTTCATGTGCTCAAATAGGAAAACACGTTCATATATCTGGGGGCGCTGGTATTGGTGGTGTTTTAGAACCATTACAAGCTGAGCCCACGATTATTGAAGACCACTGCTTTATCGGCGCACGGTCAGAAATTGTTGAGGGCGTCATTGTAGAACCCCATGCCGTGATTTCCATGGGCGTATTTATTGGTCAAAGCACTAAAATTTATAACCGCCTTACGGGTGAAATCACCATGGGTCGCGTACCGTCCGGTGCGGTGGTTGTTCCTGGTAGCCTGCCAAGCAAAGATGGAACACACAGTCTTGCCTGCGCTGTTATTGTGAAACAAGTCGATGAAAAAACACGTGCCAAAGTGAGTGTCAATGAGATTCTGCGTGATAGCACAACATGCTAAATCTCAAAGAGATTTTGGCTCAGCTTATTGCCTTTAAATCAATTACGCCCACTGATGCTGGCTGCCAAGACTATTTAATAGAACAGCTCAGCGCATTGGGCTTTACCTGTGAGCGCTTTAATAACCCACCGGTATCAAATTTTTTTGCACGTATTGGAAACGCTGAGCCTTTGTTTGTATTTGCTGGACACACCGATGTTGTGCCTACAGGAGATATCAATCAATGGCATAGTAATCCTTTTGAGCTACACGTTGAAAACAACCAAGCATTTGGTCGAGGCACGGCTGATATGAAAGGTAGCCTTGCTGCAATGCTGGTTGCAGCAGAGCGCTTTTTAATTAACCATCCTCACTTTACAGGCAGTCTTGGTTTTTTAATTACCAGCGGTGAAGAAGGCGATGATTTTGATTTGGGCACCCCGCATGTTATGGCTGAACTGGCCAAACAAAACATCAAGCCTGCTTATTGTGTGGTGGGTGAACCATCGAGCCATTCACACCTGGGCGACACCCTTAAAATTGGTCGTCGTGGGTCACTTACCGGGCACTTTGTCTTCCAAGGCAAGCAAGGACATGTAGCCTACCCATATCTGGCTGAAAACCCAATTCATACCCTAGCCCCGGCCTTAAGCGCTTTGGTTTTACATGAATGGGATACAGGCAATGAGCACTTTCCTCCGAGTAGCTTGCAAATCACACATATTGAGTCAGGCGGTGAAGCCAATAACATCATTCCAGGTGAGCTTATCTTACAATTGAATATTCGCTATTCAACCGAACAAACCTCAGACAAACTGACACAAGCCATTCAAGCGCACTTTGAACGCTATCAACTAAGCCCTAAAATTACTTGGCGCGTGAATGGCAAGCCTTTTTTAACCTCATCAGGTACACTCATAACCGCTTGTGTTGATGCCATTAAAGACCATACAGACCAAACGCCTGAGTGCTCAACCAGTGGCGGCACATCCGATGCACGCTTCATTGCGCCTTGCGGGGTTGAAGTGGTTGAACTTGGCCCTATTAATGCAACCATTCATCAAGTCAACGAATCCGTTAATTTAGATGACTTGGACAAATTAAGTATTATTTACTACGCTATAGCAAAAAAACTACTGCTTTAGTGTATAAAAAAACGAGAAGTGATTATAGAAGAAAAAACGCATATCCCTTTATTTGTTTCGGTCGTGACCATGTTATTAGGGTGTTATGATTTATTACGCGGTACGATGCATAGCTTTAAAATAGAATATGAAAGCCTAAATATCTCACACCTTAATATATTAACGCCCGAATCGGCTGATTTACTCCATTTTTTAGGTTTATTTGGCGTTTCAAATTACGTCACGGGCATCATGCTGGTTTTAATCTCAATTAAAGCACGTGGCCTTGCCTTGATCATGCTCGGTATTATCCCTTTTTTTTATAGCCTTGGGATGCTTGCAATCAAAGTGGATACCTCTGACTATGCCGAGTTTCAAGCTGCCTGGGGTGGCCTCATTCCCATGATTATTTATTTAAGTATTTGTGTTATTGCATTCATTGCCGGCGTAATTGGTACTATATATAACAAAAACAATGATGATTAGCCTAAGGCATATTTTAATGTCGCATAAAATTCATTGATTATCAGTTTACCTGTCCAGACAGGTACAGCTGTCCCACTAGATAATGTGGTGCTGTTGGAATTATCCGCAAGATGATTGCTTGATTCAAATGCGCCGGCATCAACATAGCGATAACTAAAGCCTATTGCTATTTTACGGCTTGTTTTAATATCAAATCCAGCCATAAACTGATATGCAAATTCTTGGGTTGTCTTCCCTGCAGTCATAACGCTAAATGCCCTATACGGTGGTTGGCTTTGAAGCGAATGCAGGTGATCAAGCGTGTTAAATGCTACCCCAATGCCTACACCAAGAAATGGATCTATGCTATAGGTTTCACTTTTATAATAAATTGGAGAAGGCAGTCCACTCCCATTCACAAATAGCGAGCCCATCACGGTGGTGTTATTAATTTTAAACTCCCTTATTCTTGGCCCCCAATTAAAGTCAGATAAAGTTACCGATGGAGCAGACTGAGATTTCTTATATGTGAACGAGCTCCGATTATCAGCACCCATTTCAAATCGTAAGATAGAGTTGATAACGTAGCCAACACTTGCTCCTAGCACTTGAGAATGTCCAACATTATCATTGTAACCTTCTGGAGCGATATCCCAATACGTTGGGGGAGCCAAGACCGATGCTTGTGCTGAAATTGATCCACCCGCTCTGAGTACCATATAAACAGTATCCGGCGTTGACCATACCCGTGTAATAGCATCATCAGGTTCTGTTGTCCCAATGCTTCCTGACCAAGCAATTGAATTCGAGAGCATCAATATCAAACTAACGGTTCGTTTGGTTTTTTTTTGCACGATAAAATCCCTCTTTAGATACAATACGTTAAGTCAAAGATTATCTTGATTTATACCGAGTAACAATAGTGTGCAAAATGAAAAAAATGAACGAACGCATAGGCTGGCGTTATAAATTTGAATAAAATACATTATTCAAGTATGATTCCGCCCAACCATATTGCTTTATTTTCTAACAAAGAGGTGCTTATGCAGTTTGACTTAAAGAAAATTCATCAAGAATACAATAACGCTCAAGGGTTTCGTGAAGCTTACAAATGGATTTTTGGCATCTCAACGTTTGGTTTAGGCGCACTTTATTTGTGGCTTACAACCGTGGTAATCAAAGAAGGGGAAGTTGGCCTTCGAAGTAATGCTCGAGGAGAAATGATTTTATTGCCACCAGGACGACATTCTAATTTACCATGGGAAAGTTATCCTTGTACGCCTAAGTCACTAGCAAACAATAATATTCAATTAAACCGTTATAAAATAATTACTGTGGGTACCGGTGAAATTGCTCACACGCAAAATCATGGCGTACTTGAAGTTCTTGGCGAAGGACAGCACCTAATTACTGCTCCAAGTCACACATTTCAAGCATTCGTTTCAACAAAACAAGAAACTAAAAAATTACATCAAGTGGTTGCTTCTACCAGCGATAACGTCGGTTTAACACTACAAGCAGATGTTCGTTATCAAATCAAAAATCCTGCTTTGGCTTTAGGATGTATTCATGATATTGAAACCTCAATTGCTGAACGTGCCGAAATGACCATTGCACAAATTGTTAGTTCTCATACACTCTCAGATTTCGCACCTACAGCAACAAATGTTATAGCAACTGAAGCAGTGCATAGTCAACCTAATAAAGGCTTCGGTGCCATTGTTTCTGAAATCATACAAACGCTTAAGAGCAATCTAGATCAAATTGGCATTACGCTTCTTTCATTAGGTGTCACAAGCTGGAGTATTAACGATGCTGATTTAGCGCATCAATTAGCACAAGGGGCTGTTATTCAATCACAAACAGCATCTCAAATGCTAACGGCAGAACGCAATGCAAATATATTAAAAATTAACTCAGAAGCTGAAGCCGCTGCGGCAAAAACACATGCTGAAGGTGAGGCTGACGCGATTAAGATAACGGGAGCAGCACAGCAAGAGGTCGCCAATACTTTTCGTGATAATCCTATCGCTCTACAAATGTATCAAGCATCTCAGGCAGTTCAAATGGTGAGCCATGCGAATAATCCTCATTTGTTTCTTACAGCTAATGGGCAGCAGGCGCCTGTGCTTACAGCGCCGATAATCCATGATCAAGCACCAGTAGCTAATACGCTATAGTACAAATACTTCATTGCAAGCATAGCGCGGCTACGCTATACCCAATACACTTCAAGATGCGAGATCGTGAAGTGTATTGGGTATAGTGGTTTAAATTCAAGAATAAAGCACGAGATTGCCGCGTCGAGCTACAGCTCTCCTCGCAAGACGCAGGTGCAGTGCTCTATATTTTATATATATGGCATTTCTGACGAGTCACAACAGAAAATCTAACTCAACCTGACATATAAGATTTATTTAGATGCACTAAGGTCATTTTTTAGCTTATTTATTGTCTGATGTTTAAATCTGGAGTGGTTATGCCTAATACACGTTTATTTTCTAGAGAAGCAGAGTTCCCCAATTATTTGGGTCTGGCTTTTAATGAGTTGGTTACAACAAATCCTGATGAAACAGTGGCATTTGAACAACTTCAAACTTACCTGTCATCCTATTTAGAAAACATAATCAGTCAATTGCATGTGCCGCATACGGTAGCTCCTGGTATAACTGCACAAACAGCACTTTTTCCAGCATTACTTCAATCAATTCATGATCAACTAACATCAGAGCAAAATCAAAAATATACAATAGAAATATCTATTGATGGTCGAACGGTACAAACATTATTAGCAAAAATATATCAAGATATGTATGCGCAACGCAGTCCTGATGACACAGCACTGGCAACACTAGACAAAGCGCGCGCAGCCTCAGGCCAACTTGATCGATTGAATACACTTGAAGTGCTTGGTTTGGACCATGCTTTAACGCTTTGTTTTGATGTTAAAAAACAAGATGGAAGTGAGCTGACAGAATCAGAAGCAGCTGAAGTCAGTGCAATCAATCAGGCAATCAAAACGCATAGGCCTGATGTGATTCAATAAGCGGAAGCTTATTATACAGAGCGAGGCATTGAATCAATATTTCCCTATGAAGTAACACCTATTGCTGAGGCTCAGCTTAATCCAAAAGCAACATCGCTAGATAGCCTATCTTTTTCATTACCCAATAACCGTTTAATACAAACAGCAGGCTTTGAACAAAATATAGTGCTGAATTTTATTCAGGGCATTTATCAAACCATGGATTTATCAACCTGGGAGCGAGGCATACAGAGCCTTGGCCCATTGCTGGAAATGCCTTTTATCGATTTAGACGACACCTCAAAAACAAGTGCGGTAGCAAGCTTAGATAGATTAAGCACTGCGCTTACAAATAAAGAAGTAGAAGCTGAAGAAGTCGCGGCGCAAACAGATAAAATCCTGCGAAACGCAAACTTGTCGGCCGGAAATAATCGTATGCTACGAGAACCTGGGCACACGCCTTTAAATCATTTAATGGGTATACTTAAGACCTTTAAAACCCACGACAGATAGCGCTCATACTTCCCTCGATTCTTAAGTACATCACCTCAAAAGCGTGAGTTAACAGAGGAAGAACAAAGTTTACTTTACGATGTACCCCAATTTGTCAGTAAGTATACAGAGCAAGGACAGGTTTATCATGGTACGCCTCACGAGAACCTCTTTTCTATTGTGCGCAATGCATTTGTCATCAGTGACAGTACAGGAGGCCGTGGAGCCGGAGTATATGGCGCAGGTGTTTATGCAACCAATCATTCTAATATTGCGAATGGCTATGCTAACAATGGTGATGGCAGTATGTTTGTCTTAACCTTTAACCAAGATGCGAACCTTAGAATATTGAATTGGGATGAGGTGCGCTATAATCCAGAGCAACTGGCACTTGTCGAAAGGTTAGCAAGCGAAAAGGGATATATTGAACAAGAGAGCAAGGACCAGTTTGAGGGCATTTTTAAATACTTAGATACAGAGCTAGGCGTTGATGTAGTCCAAAATATACACACAGAAATTCTCAATTTAGACGCCATCCTAATACCTAAAACAATGACTCAGTTTCTAGAAAAAATATCAGCTTATAGAAACCAGCTGCTGATATCAGCGTCATTTAACCCCAAATTATTGCCTGGAATTACTATTCAGTGCGAGAACTTAGAGCGCATGGCGCTAGACTTAGGTGCTCTCTCTACGGATGAACTCGCTCATGCCTACCCGAAGCTTGGTGAAAGCAGTGATTTCACCTCTTATTTAGGTCAATTTTATTCAGCTGATGCAATCGGTACAATCGCTTCGTCTGATCTAATCCACCGAGAAAACCCTGAGTTTATAAATGCCATTAAAACACTTAATGCTTCAGCTTTAACAAATATTTTAACTGCCGACTCATGGGAAAGTAAGGCCTTATTATGGCTCTTACGTGACGCTGGATATTTCCAGACAGTAGATTTAACCCAAGATAATATCTTTGGGATACTCAATGCATTATATCTGCCGCATTTGGCCAACTACCATGACGTCTTGAGTACCAGGTTGGTCGAGCAAGCGTTAGAAAAAAACTGCATTGAAGACCTTCTTTCATTTATTCAAAAACAAGATGAAAAATCGCCCATTAATAGTAAGATACTTAGCGATATATTGAGAAAGTGCGAATACTCTCCTCGCGCTACCCCAGAGGTCCTGGTCCTGAAGCAACTTGCATGTGCTATCCAAGCATCAGCAGGAGAAAATAAAGCATCACCACAACCAAGTAAAAATAATTTGAGTATCCGTTATATTAAACTACTTGAGCAATACGCAAGGCAAACTAAAAATACAGAAGTCATGCACCGCAATATTCAGGTCTTAATCACACAAGAAGACGGTGAAATTGATTTTGATTTATTATGTTTCATATGGGATAAATTTCACACCCCAGAATATTCTGCTATAGACGGGGTATTATGCAATATACTTAAAACACTTCCTAACATACCCGATGACGTAAACCTCGTCCTATATATAAAATGGATTTTAAGTGTCCCACGAAACACCTCGGCGTTTGCGTCTCACTCTGCATTTTACTTTGCAGGTAATGCTTTGTTTTCTCCTTATCTCCTCAATGCCCCAATACAGGTATTTTTAGATATCATGGCATCTGAAGCGTTATCTCCTAAGCTATTAGAATTCGCTAGATTTGATCCCGAATTTTCAAAAACACTGGCTAAAAAATAAATCAAGCTGAAGACCAAAAGGAATTAAGCTTTATTTTATCTCAAGTAAATGAGAGCTATCAAGGCGAGAAACTACTAGCAGAAATTGAGAAACAAAAAGCCGAATCGCAGGCTAAAGCCCCAAGCCATGCGGATAACGCACATCTATTTTTTGCAGTAACAGATGAGCAACAACAAGCCACTACAGCATCTGTGAATCATGAAGGCATGGCGAGTTCGTTTTGATAACAAGCGCTACAAGCCTAAATTATCACGCTTAAAGACACGGTCTGCGCGATAACTTGAACGCACCATAGGGCCTGAGGCAACCTCAAAAAAGCCTTTTTCAAGCCCTATTGTCCGGAAGCGTTCAAATGCTTCCGGTGTTACATAACGTGCAACAGGCAAATGATTTTTAGTGGGTTGCAAATATTGCCCCAACGTTAAGATATCAATTTTGTGTGCAATTAAATCATCCATGGTTTGAATGATTTCTTCATCGGTCTCGCCTAAGCCAAGCATTAAGCTGGTTTTGGTAAACATATTGGGGCGATAATTTTTGGCATGCAACAATACATCAAGCGTTTGCTGATAACCCGCACGATTATCCCGCACAGGGTGCGTTAATCGCTGAACGGTCTCAATATTTTGCGCAAATACATCTAATCCACTATCTAATAAAATATTAACATCTTGGAACTTACCCTGAAAATCAGGGGTTAATGCCTCAACGCGTGTTTTAGGCGATGCTTTCTTAATGGCCTCAATTGCACGGGCATAATGCGCTGCGCCACCATCAGGTAAATCATCCCGATTAACGGATGTTAGCACCACATACTCAAGATTCATAAGAGCTACTGTACGCGCTGTGTTCTCAGGCTCATCGGCATCTAACTTGCCTTGAGGATTACCTGTATCAACTGCACAAAAACGGCATGCACGTGTGCATACAGCCCCCATGAGCATAATGGTTGCCGTACCATGCGACCAGCACTCCACCATATTAGGGCATTTTGCTTCTTCACATACAGTGGCTAAGCGATGCTTGTTGACTTCGGCTTTTACAGTTGCATAAGCAGGCGTTGTTTTATTACGAACACGAAGCCATGAAGGCTTAGGTAGACGTGTTTGTTCATTTTTCTGCGCTTTAACACCGTCTTTAATTGCTACAACACCTAAATCGGTTTGATATTTTTGACCACTTTCAATCACAACAGGAATATTTTTAAAGTTTGAATCAACCATTTAATTAGCCACCTTTTTCATAAACGATGGTGCATAGCGATGTAACATAAACTGTAACACCCACACTTCGATACATGCCAAATAAGCAGACACCATAACATCACTGATATAATGCTGAAGCAACAGCACACGGGATAACATCACGACAAACCCAATACTCAGAAATACCCAGCGATACCGAGGCCAGACAATACATAAGCCAAAGACACAGCCCATTAACGTCGCTGTATGCCCGGATGGAAAAGACCAAAAAGGTCGTGAATACTGCATCCACTGGAATCCATAAATGCCTTGAGTAAACAATAACTCAGGGCGTGCACGACCAAATATAATTTTAAGGCCTAGAACCAGTGCACTTGGTATAAACGTACATAAACACAAAAACCAGGCCCGCATTTCCCATTGCCGCCAATGCAATAGGTAACGACAAACAACCGCGGATACTAGTAGTATGCCCAAGAGAGGCTTTATTTCACCTAAAATAGTCACCCCTTCTGAAAGCGGTTGAATAGAGCCTAATTCAATATGATGAAAAAAAAGTGCTACTGGGGCATCAATATATAAAAACAAAACAAACATAAATAAAACATAAGCAAGCACACACCATGGGTGCATCATGTTTTTAGAGCATTTATTAAACGGGGTCATATACATCCTCTTTGACATAAGCATCAGCTACTGCGAAGTCTAATACAGCAGCTAAGCGATTATTAATAAAAATCAATGGGATTCTATCACGTAACCACGGAGGAACGCCTAACGTTTGAAAGACGTACTTTAAACTTCTGGTGTGCCCACGCCACACGATAGACTCTCCCCCACATCTAAAATGAACCGCTATTTGGCTGCCAGGTGGTACATCTATATTTTTTGAGGTCAAAATAGCCTGTGTTATAACGGGTAAATACGCTGCTGTATTTTCACGTAAAACATATAATACATTGCGATATCGGCGAATTTCCAAATGATTCAAACAGATACAGGGGGCCGCATCAGGGCGCGCAAAAATTATTTGGTTAATTAAGGCATCAAGCACCCGTGTTCCGGGGGCTTGTATGCCTTGCTGTTTAAGCCATATACGAAGCACATGTGCCAACCGTGCACGTGATAAATGATATAAAGTATCTAAGACTAAGCTTGGTTTATTTAAAAGCAACGCCGGGCAGTCTAAATAAGCTAAATCATCTAAGCTTTGTTTGGCTGTCTGCGCATGTTGAACACATTGCGTGATGGACTTCACAGCGCCCGGCCAACGTGACTGAAGACGAGGTAAAATATCATGCCTTAAATAATTACGCGAAAAATCGGTATTTTGATTGCTTTCATCATCAATCCAGACTAAATCATGCTGCTCAGCATAGCGCTGCAGTGCTTCACGTGTTTGATTCAATAAAGGCCGTGCCAAATGCCCTTGTCCAAACGTTGTTAATGCTGGCATGGCGGCCAACCCATCAATGCCTGCCCCTCGCAAGAGATTAAGCAATAACGTCTCAGCCTGATCGTCTTGGTGATGTGCAAGTAATAAACAATCAGATGCACTCACCCAATCATCAAACACCGCGCGTCGTGCATCCCGTGCCTGTGACTCAAGATTAGATGATGAATTTAATGTAACCGATTGGCTTGTGAACTTTATATTATGTTTCAAACAAAATGCATGACAACTCGCCTGCCATGCATCCGCATGCGGACTTAATCCATGATGAATATGCACCGCATGCAGTTTTTGGGACAACACGGCATCCGAAGATAAAATATGCAGTAATACAGTAGAATCAAGCCCTCCGCTAAATCCAACCACTATCTGGCTGTAAGATAAAAGCTGTTCTCGCTCTACTGCGTCTACTCCCCACACGCCCCAAGCGCCATGAGTTTTTTATATCGTTCAGCCAGTAAGTCTTCTACAGATAAGGCTCTTAACGCCGCTAATTCATCTTCAAGCACTTGTTTTAAATCAGTCATGACAGCATCAGGATCGCGATGCGCACCCCCTAAAGGCTCTTCTATCACACGATCGATTAATTGATTATCAAAAATAGTGTTTGCCGTAACACCCATTGCACGAGCTGCCTCATCCGCACGAGCAGCATCTTTCCATAAAATAGAAGCACATCCTTCTGGTGAAATCACAGAGTAAATAGCATATTGCAACATAATCACGCGATCGCCCACGCCAATCGCTAATGCACCACCCGAACCCGCTTCTCCTGTGACGACACAAATAATAGGGGTTTTAAGCGCTGACATCTCAAATAAATTACGCGCAATTGCTTCTGATTGATTCCGCTCTTCCGCTTCAATACCAGGATAAGCCCCTGCCGTATCGATGAATGTCATAATAGGAAATTGAAATTTTTCAGCCATGTGCATTAAACGCAATGCACGGCGATATTCTTCAGGACGCGCCATCCCAAAATTACGACGCACTTTTTCTTTGGTGCGCTTTCCTTTTTGATGGCCTATCACCACCACAGGTTCATCATTAAAACGCGCAAGCCCTGCAATAATTGCAGGGGCTTCCGATTCATGCCGGTCGCCATGCAATTCTTGAAAATCAGTAAACAGCCCTTCAAGATATTCGCTCGTTTGTGGACGGCGAGGATGTCTTGCCATTTGAACCACTTGCCACGGTTCAAGTTTGGCAAAAATACGCGTCATTAACTCCTGACTTTTAGCTTCCAGACGTGAAATTTCTTCGCCTAAATTAACCGAGTTATCACCACTCACCATTCGAAGTGCTTGAATCTTCTGGTTTAGCTCTTCTATTGGCTGTTCAAAATCCAAAAATTGCCCGCTCATAATACTCTCATTTGGTCAGCACGCGCTCGTGCGTTATACTCAATACGCCAACTATCAACGCATAATTATAGTAATTATACCATATATCATGATAAAAAAGATTAAAAAGCCTTTTATTCCCCTTGACATCAATCACTATGTGCTTAAAAACTCACGGATTGATATCTATTGTTTCACGCTCAATGAAAAAATTCCTGGTTATCTAGATCAAATGCTCAGTGAAGAAGAAACAAAACGTGCTAACCGATTTCACTTTGAGCATCATCAGCATCACTTTAAACGAGCGCGCATCATGCTTCGGTTGATTCTTGCTAAATATCTTAAACAGCCACCTGAAAATCTTGTTTTTTCCTATGGGAAATACGGTAAACCTTATCTTGCTGAGTACCCAGCACTTGAATTTAACCTCAGTCATTCGGGTACTTATGCCCTGCTTGCTGTTGGAAAAACACACCCTTTAGGCATTGATATTGAACGTTTTTCAGAAAGACCTTATACCGGCATTGGTCAACATGTCTTTTCGAACACTGAAAATGCCAAACTTCAGGCACTGCCCCGTGCATTAAAATCATTGATGTTTTTCAACACCTGGGCACAAAAAGAAGCGTTTATTAAACTCATTGGACTTGGCCTTTCCTACCCAACAACAAAAATCACCGTATTTGGATTATCTTTTGCTACGCATTTATTGCTAGATCCTATTGATAAAAACACCTGGATGCTTTTGCCTTTCATGCCTAAAATCGGTTACGCTGCAGCACTCTGTTGCCACCCTGATATTCAGGCTATTTATTACACGACATATACCTTATGAAATGCTTCACACCCCTTCAAATGCAATTAATTGACATTCTCTCAGATGGGCGCTGCCACAGTGGGCAATATCTGGGCAATACATTGGGCATATCACGCACGGCCATCTGGAAGCACATTGAAAAACTTGAAACACTAGGCCTCATGATTAAACGTATACCTAAACAAGGCTATCACTTAGAAAACGCTTTTATTCCACTCTCTAAAGCCCACATTCAAAATGCATGCCATACAGGCGTTGATTTGCATGATTTACATCTTTTTGCTTCAATCGATTCAACCAGTCGTTTCTTAAAAAACCAGCCTTTCACATCGAGCTTAACGTGTTGTATTGCTGAAACACAAACAGCTGGGCGTGGACGTTTTAGACGCCACTGGCACTCTCCTTTTGGCGAGAATATTTATTGCTCGCTTGGCTTACGCATTGAAGGTGATCCGTCTCGTCTCTCAGGCTTAAGTCTTGTGGTTAGTCTTGCCATGCATGCCGTGTTTCAACAATACACCCAACAAGCAATTGATATAAAATGGCCTAATGATTTACTTTGGAATCATCAAAAGCTGGCTGGTACACTGATTGAAATGACGGCTGAGGGTAATGGCGGCACTGATATTATTATTGGCATGGGATTGAATATCAATAGCATTTCAAGCCCCCAAGACTGTATTAACAGGCCATGGTGTTCATTAAAAGATATAACACATCAATCATTCGATAGAAACCAGCTTATTGCTGAATTAATTTCTGCACTCGATGAACATCTTCAGGTTTTTATACAACAAGGATTTACGCCTTTTATTGCAGCTTGGAATGCACTTGATTATCTTTCAAATAAAACAGTAACGATTTCACAGCCTAATAGATCAATCACAGGCCAAGGACGCGGCGTTAACCACGCGGGGTATTTGATGCTAGAAGATGACAAAGGGGTAACGCATGTGGTGTCTTCAGGGGATACAACCTTGGCCCAGGGTAAAACCTAGACCAAGCTCATATTAAACAGTTTCGTCGTCTGATTCTATATTACCTGCATTAGCAGACGCATCACCGCCTTTTTCTTGCTGAATACGTAAGTAAATTTCCTCGCGGTGAACCGAGACATCTTTAGGCGCATTAATGCCTAAACGAACTTGGTTTCCTTTCACCCCTAAAACCGTGATATTAACATCGTCGCCGATGATCAAGGTTTCACCGATTCGTCGTGTCAAAATTAACATGTAATCCTCTCCCTAATCTAAAAGATCACTATAAAAACAAATAGATCTTAATAAAAACAAATATCGCTGCCTATTATAGCAGAAAGATACTTAACGAAACCTTAAGAACTAGATTCTTTTACAAAAAAATGTTTTATTTATTAGAAAAATCAATCGTTACCTCCGTACAAACACCTGTATTAGGCTCCCACGACCGCGCATGGCGAAAACGAAGGACTGTTGATTCAGGGGCAGATGCCGTATTTTTTTGTTCAAAATAAAACACATGCTCACCCGGCGCACCTACCTGTGTTGTGCCTGAAGCAACATACACATCTTTCAGGTAGCTAACCTGCGTTGCATCATAATATTCCAGTGTCCATTGAAAGCCTGTGGTAGGGTTTGCAGCAAGCTTTACCTCAAAACAAGCACAAGTAGGATGTACAATTACTTGCACTTGTTCTGGTGCTGCACATAGCTGCACTGAAAAAAACCAACAAAGCACAAAAAAAACTAATTTTTTTCTCATTTATTTTTTAACAACTTCTTTTTTAGGTTTTGCTTTTGGCTTTGGCTTTGGTTTATCTTCAGGGCCACATTGACCATGATACTCATCATGAGGAACGCAACATGGGCATTTCCGACGACAAAGCATCGCACCGACGATAAACATCCCAAGAATACCTAAACCATTCATTGTGATTAGCGTTAGAATCGTTGCAACAATAATAAAACCAATTCCAAGCACTTTTGTAAAACCTGACCAACATTCTGAGGTCATACCACATGCTTTATGCTTTTTCATTTTTTTCTCCTAAATAAGAACACTACATTACTAATAATAGGTCAAACTGAAAAAAACACAAACAACCTCTAATTTTCTTGATTAAGATTTAATTTCTGCTCATACAATCGATTTATTTTTTTACTATTAACTTTTAGAGCATACAAAAGTTTAATCCATTGATTCAATAAAAAATGCTTATAAATACCCCGATCCAAAAAACGAACGGCTGATGTAACAGCAACCTCAGGTAACAAAACAGGCCGGCATTGAGTGCGTAAAGCATTAGAGAGCGCCGTATCTTCAAATACAGCAATATCTGGTATGTCAGCCACCGTCAAAATCACTTTATTAATCAGTATACAATGATCTAAATACACAATTCCTTTTTTCTTAACGCGCACCTGATTAGAGTACCATGAGATAAATTTTAAAAAAAAGTGCGGCACATCAAACTGATGCGTAAATGCAGCCCATTGAAATGTCTTATCATGCTTTTTAATCGAGCCAATACCCGCTTCAGAAATAATAGAACGCGGATGTTGCAATAAAACCATGTCTGATGTTGCATGCTGAATACCAAAATTTAACCGTGCAGCACGCGTTGATGCCTTCAATATATGAACAGATACCCCTTGCGCTTTTATCCACTCAACGGTTCCGTCCGTTGAGCCCCCATCGATACAAATCACCTCAAAAAAAGCATCATCTTTAAATTGATTCAATATTTTAGGTAAATAAGCATTTTTTTTCTCATTAAATATAGAAATAATAACCGTTATCATAGAATATGCCTTATTTTTTTGTACCTCATCATGACCAAAAAAAATCACTTCTGCAAATTGTTCAATTTATTGCTACGCTCTTAATAGATCATTTTAAACTTGAAGAGGGACAATCATGTTGAAAATCTTTTCAGCTGGCCTTACTTTTTTAATATTAACACATGCTGGACCTTGTTTTTCAGACCCTGTTTCTCCTCCTGAAAACACCGAGCCTCCTATTCGAGAAATAGCCATCACACTGGATGACTTACCGTTTGTCAGCTCAGTAACATACAAAGAATCTGCTTTAAAACGTGAGCACGACCGGTTTTTACGTCTTGTAAACGCGCTTGTCGGCAATAACGTTCCAGCCACCGGTTTTGTTATTGGTGGCGCAATTAAACGTGGACAGTGGGAACTTCTAGAAATTTTTCATAATGCAGGATTAACCATTGGGAACCACACGTTCTCACATGCCAACCTCAATAGCATGTCCAGTGAAAAATACATCGAGAACATTGCACATGCAGATAAAGTATTAACATCGCTATTATCACATCCTAAATATTTCAGGTATCCATATCTTGCCGAAGGGCACGGTGAGAAAAAAGCGCGTGTACTGCAATACCTTAGCGAACATGACTATATTGTCGCACCCGTGACGATTGATACGAAAGATTTTCGATTTAATAGCCAACTTTACCGTGTCGCTTATCGCGCACGCCCAAAATACCTTCCAAAACTAAAAAAACAATATTTAAATTATATTTGGAAACAGACATTACGCGCTGAAAAAAGAGCGAATGGAAAACCGATTAAACAAATTATTTTGCTCCATGCGAATTTAATCAACAGCCATTTTTTAGGCGATATTATTCAAATGTATCGTGATCATGGCTATCGATTTATTAGTCTTGCTGAAGCATTAGACAACCCAGAACAACCTACGCCAGCAGGCAATACAAAAATGAATAAAGCTAAAGAAGCCAGCTAGCTTATTTTTAGTTGCTCCAAACGCATTATTCTCAGATAATGCGTTTTCTTCTTTTTCTTTGAATTTAATATTATGACAAAACAAATTAGGTGTAAAAAACTAAATCAAATACTCGATGCACTTGAATCTCCTCCTTTTCCAGGACCACTCGGTGAAAAAATTTATCAGCATATCTCACAGAAAGCTTGGAATGGATGGCTCACCCATCAAACCATGTTGATCAACGAATATCGGCTTGCACTAATTGATCCCAAAGCACGTGCTTTTCTCCAGGAAGAGATGGAAAAGTATTTTTTTGGTGAGGGTTCAGCCCCTCCATCTGGCTTTTCAGAAGAAAAAGTTTAATTTTTACTTGACTCGAAAAGCTTCTCAGCGTTTAATACGCACCTGTGTGGCCAGATAGCTCAGTCGGTAGAGCAAAGGACTGAAAATCCTTGTGTCGCTGGTTCGATTCCAGCTCTGGCCACCATACTAATTAATAAACCATTTATCTTACTTTTTTTAAAATCACTAAAAAATCTCTTGCAGAACGTTTGCGGGGTAATTACCCCACAAAATAAGCGATTAGATCAATCGCCTATGAAATAATATAATTAACACCATGATCATATGCCAAGCGTAATAATTTCAAATTAGCTCCTTTAGGCCGAACTTCACCTCGTTCCCACTTCTGATAAGTGGAAGCAGTAACATTAAGTACCCTGGCCATAACAGCCTGACTCAATTTCTCTTTTACTCGCATTTTTTTAATCTCAAGTGCATCAAGCGTTTTTACTTCATCAAGCTTTAATGCCTCTATTTCTTTAATTGTAATAAGACTTAAACCAAGATCTTTAGCTGTCTCAGCCATAACATCAATTATTTTACTCTTGCTCATAATCCACCTCTATCAGTGCACCCTTTTTGATTTGCTCAAACAACTCAATTTCAGAATAAGCAAACAAAGCTTTAGCAAGCAATTTTATTGCTTTTTCTTCTGCTTCTGAAATATTACTTTTTGCATTTTGTCCAAAACCATATGCAAAAAAACAACCTTTCCCGTGTTTATAAGCCACGATGGTTCTAGCACTAGTACTTTTTCCATGTCCTTTATGCGCGACCCGCTTCTTGATTACTCCAGCACCATAATTTGCCTCATAATTTCCTTTGAAAATTTCTTTAGCAGAAACAACAAGCGCCTGATCATCAACGGCATTTTTATTCACCCATTTTGAAAACCACTTTGTTTTTATTATTTTCATTAACAATTCCATTTGTATTAAATTTCACTGTAGTAATTTTTACTATAGTTCGTAAATATAAATAAACAAATCGCTAAACATCCACGATTAGGATCCTAAAATAGTGCTTTTGACTCATTTAGGGCCTGTTAACTATTATTTGATCCCTCGCCCATTTGCCCTGGTGTCCGGACAAGCCGTGGCATAAATTTATCCAGAGCACCCAGTGGCTTTAATAGTCAACTTAGCTGGATACCCCGCATGAAGCCTGAGAGAGCCTCACTTTTTTTAGTGGCTTGTTCACGCCTAAGAAATACTAAATATCCGTCATTGAGAGCAATATCGAAGCAATCTAGACGAAATCTTCGCTTGATGATTTGATCTGGATTGCTTCACTTCGTTCGCAATGACAGCAAAGAACGCATGGGGATTACACCATATTCAATGGTAAATATTTACATCTAAAAAATGAGGAACGCTCAGGCATGAAGCGGGGTAGGTAGGGAGGGGAGTTTCTCTTTTAAGGTTTTTCAAGCACATTTTTTTTGCAATATCGGCGGTGTCCACATATGCCCAACTGATTAAGTGCGTTACCATGTTCGTCATATAATCATTACTAAAATATCTTATGCAAAAAAAACTCATACTTTTCAACAAGCCTTTCCAAGTACTTAGTCAATTCGAAGATGCAGAAAACCGCAATACGTTAAAAAAATATATCCCAATAAAAGAAGTCTACCCTGCCGGTCGATTAGATTATGACAGTGAAGGATTAATGATCTTAACCAACTGCGGTAAAACACAACATGAAATCAGCAACCCTAAAAATAAAACAATTAAAACCTACTGGGTCCAAATTGAAAATATTCCGACTGAAATGGATTTAAAAAAAATACGGCAAGGCATTAAAATAAAAGATCATCTCTGCTTACCTGCTAGCGTAAAAATAATTGATGAACCTTTACTATGGCAGCGCGTACCACCGATTAGAGAAAGGCAAAGCATTCCAACCTGCTGGCTAGAACTCAGTATTCAAGAAGGTAAAAATCGTCAAGTCAGAAGAATGACTGCTGCAATGGGATTTCCTACCTTAAGGCTTATACGCGTTAAAATGGGTCCCTGGCAATTAAATCAACTCAAACCCGGCGAATACAGCCAAGTGATCTTGCCATAAGAATCCAAGAGTGCCGCTACCTCGTGATAGATTCCGGGACATCCAAGTCCACGAAATCGACTCGTCAACGCGGCAAGTATTTTGGTCTCGACTGTCCTGCGTCTGACATTTTTGCGCTAAACGCGCCAAGAAAAATGTCCTTCCAATGACTCTACGCCTGCATAAAGATTTTCTAACATCCCTTCGGGCTGGTTAAAAAATCGCAGACTATCTCGGACTAAACGCCTCGGCCTTCAGCCTTCCATGGCGTTCAGCGGATGACGAAAATTATATAACAGGTACTGCTGTATATATCTGGAAAAAGACAGCGAACACTGCAACTAACAGTAAAATATCATCCAGCCTAAAATGTACTATAATGAATCATATATATTTATTTAGATCTCATTTGAGCGGGGTTTTACTGTGCCTACATCTAACAAAGTGACTGAGAAAAAACTAGACGCGCTAAAACAAGCGGTTGCTGAGAATAATGCGATTATACAGGATGCGAGCCAATACATTAAAAAGCATCAGCGTTCAGTCGGAGGATACTGCGGCTTTAAACAAAGCCCTGCAGTTAAAGAAGCCACTGCGCGTAAAGCCAAAGCAATCAAAGCCAGTGCTAAGCTCAACTCAGAGATAGAACAGATAACAACACCTGTTGATGCGCATATGCCCTCAAAATATGAGAGCCAAAAAGAAACATGGGAAAAAGAACAAGAGGCAATACGCCAACAACAAGAAGAAATTAAAGCATTAAATCAAGCCATTCAGAAGCAACAAGTTCACTTGTATGAGCAAAAAATACAGCTACAACAATTAGAGCACGTAGGCAATATCGCAAATGGTATTGTGACTTCGACAGAAGAGAAGAAGTTAAAACTCAATCAAACGCTTTTTTCTTTATTATCTGAGGCAGTCAATATAGATGTAGACAAGACGAAACCTCTTGATGCACTACAAGAACAAGCAATTCAATTAGGTGAAGCAAGACAAACAGTTGAAACCTTATCTCACCGCCCATTGCTTCTTAAGTTATTTATGATGGTCGTTGCCTTTTTATCTCAATCTAAAACCGATGAGAAAAAAGCAACAGAACATTGGCTCAAAGAAAAAAGGGCATATAATAAAGCCTTAAATAAAGCAGTAGAAAAACAGAAAAAAACCATCAAAGAAACCAAAAAAGTCATCGAAAAATCAAGCCACGCGATCGATGCTTTAGTCGCAGAAAAAGACGAAGCCACACAAGTCTACGAACTAAAAGAACTAGAGGATCTATTAACATTTCGTGAAGCAGACGAAATAGAAAAACTTAAAGAAAAGTGTGAGCATGACGGAACAAAAAACCCTGCAAATCATCTAAAAACAGCACTGCTTCAATTCTTAAATCAACGCACTACACGCGCGTTCAATGTTGTACATGACATTTTAATCACTCAGAACGCTGCACTTCATGATGAAGATTTATATTATTTGCTCCATGAGGTTGGTGATATTTATCCAGAACTGAGTACCTTATTAGGGACTGAAGAAGCGCTAGCAGTAGATAATCAAGCACAGCTTAAGCAAGTCTTAGTTAAAATTGGAACATTACGTACAGAACAAGAAGAAGTTAAGTCATTACTTGAAACAGCCGGCTACAAATCGATGGATACCCAAGACAAAATAGACGGCAATATAACGTCATTGCTTAAAGCGCATTTTCTGGCTTTGTTTCTCAAACAGATACAGGCTCATACTGGCTTTGTTGCTAATACTGATACAACAGAAGAGGAGATTGTCGCGGCCCATCATCTGCTTGAAATAACACTAGCAAAAATCAATGATATCTCAAACAACCTTCCAGACAGTCTATCTCAACCATATAAAGCAATTTTTGATATACCTCATGTAGAACAGTATGATAATAATCATATTATTTTAGCACTGTGTTACCAATCCAATCCCACTGTTTTTTGTGAACAATTCGGAACACCTAAAAAAAATATCTTAGAGCACCTCAAAGTATTTAGAGCGCAAAATCCAGATACCTGGTCTGATAAAGAAAGCGCTGTACTTGTGTCATCCGCACCTCATAGTCAGTCCTTCGTTATCTGCCGAAACTTTGCTGGCAGGCTTTCAATAAGCTCCACTAACAGGGAAATAGCAAAAGGCCATCAGGTACGGACTAAAGTCGAGGCAGCGCTCAATCAGTTCGAAACCGAAATAGATACAAAAACATCAGAGGAAAGAGAAGCTTTATATGCGCTCTATAACCCTTTAGTTGAAAAGCATTCGGGTATAGTATCGTCTAACATGCAAGCGTATAAAGAAGCCGCGATTGAGATTGAAAAGGAAATCAGTACCACAGTGGCACTACACAAAGCATTCTCTGGGTTTGAGGCATATGCCGCATTAAAAGCCGTAACAGAGTCTTTAACAGACAATGAAAACTCACAACTCAATGAAGCCCTATCGTATCAAGCACTTACAGAGAAGGAGCTGGTTGAGCAGCCCCTTTTAATGAAAGAAATCGAAGGTTGTCGATTACGCCGCTATGAAATCGCTCAAGCACTCATGCCACTTGAACAAGAAAAAATTGCATTGCAGCAAGGTAAAGCGACTGCTACGCCTGCCGAAAAAACACATCAATTAATTCGAGATTGCGAGACAGCATCAACAGATAAGCACCTTGAAGTGCACACAGCACTCAAAGCATTTTTAAGTAACCCAACAAAAAGTCCACTCGAAAGCATAAAAAAAGCAATAAAAAAAGACAAGGATTGTTTGGATACACCTGAAACCAAGCGACTTATTGAACGTGTAGGAGAAATGCATCCTGAAGTGCACGTCATGCATCACAAGATAAAACATAAAAAACCGAGCACTTTCTTCAGCTCAAAACTCGGTTATTTCCGAACGTCAACAGGCCATACACCTGATACTTCAAACGATAATAGCTTAGAACCTACAAAGTAAGAATGCGCCAAAATGCGCTTTTATTTGTTTTTTAAAATATGTCGTATAATCGGTAATAGATTCGCAAGACCAAATGCTTCACCACGCACAATAGACGATACATCACGTACAACATGTCCAACCGACTGCCCTATTTCAACCGCTTCGTTCTTGACCACTTTTAAGTCTTTTTTAAGCGCCTCTTCTGCAAAATCGCGAATGTCTTTTAGTGCTTCAACTTCTTTTTTATGGCGTTTTCGTTTTGAAAATAACAGGCTAATTAAAAATAAAAAAACATTAATACCCGCTAAAATAAACGCTGTTATTGTTACTGGAAAAATTGTATTTAGTGCATAAAAAAAACTTATATTAAGCATAACAAGTGCTGTTAATAAGGCAATAAATCCTATTGCAATACAAAACAACTGGCGTGCTTTATCACGCAGAAAAATATCGAACAGGGCGCGCTCACTGCGTATATACACATGCAATTTACTCTCGAAATTATCATCCATTATCGATTACCTTTAGTTCGTGTTAAAGTGCTGCCCAGCATGGTACCTAGTGCGAATAATAACAATGCGGTAACAGGTGAAAGATTGTCATAGTCTTGTTTGATCTGCGATGAAATATCAGTCAGTATTTTTTTAAATTCTGCTTCTGACGTAACTGAGGATTTAGCACTGGATTGTGTGTTAGACCGTTTTTTTGATAGCGCATCAGCTTTTGATTGTTTTTGACGAAGCGCTTGTACTTCTTTACGTAAAGAAGCTATTTCTTCTTCCAATGATAATGATGATGATGATGTTTTCATGATACCTCCCACCGTCTATATAATCTAAGTATAGTTTGGGTTTCATTGATATCAATTGGGTTTATTCTAAGATTTTTATCCCAAACAACTCTGCAAGCATATAAAGCTTGTGGTGCCGAGTATCATGCTCAATAACGGTTTATGCAAAAGTAAATGCGATAAAATAACAATTAATAAACTTAAGATTGCAGGCAATCCAAAAGGATAGCTCTCAAAAGAAACGGGGTTCACCTCATAGATAACCAATAGCACCATAATATAAGCGGTCAGGCGTTTACCAAATACCTGTGCTCTGGGATTATCTGATAACTTTGCTGTAAACATAAACGGCAAAACACGCGTCACAATGCTCAAGAGGAAAAGAACACAAACGACTGTTAGTGTATAATAATTCATGCTTTACCCCCTGCTTTTTTTTCTTGGGCCAATTCAGTGATATAAATAAAGAAAGAAGAACACAGAATCGATACAAGTAAATATTGCTTAGGAAAAATCAAAAAACTAACACATGCGAAAACAATAGGCATCAACAAGCTCAGCTTATCACGACTCACCAAATAATAATCCACCACCAAAATCATGAAAAAGCTCGTTAACATGAAATCTAATCCTTGAATATCTGGCATGCTAGAATATAAGCCTAAGCCCATGCACGTGCCTAACACCCAATAAGCATAAGGAAACAAAGTCACATAAAAACAAAACGTGTTATCATTACGACCTGCTTGTTCTGGATTGGTTATTAATACCGCATAGGTTGCATCAACCAACCCAAAAATCAAAAATGCGCGCATCAACTTAGGCTTGGTTTGAAAGCGTTGAATAAAACTCAATCCGTAAAAAAGATTACGAGACGCAATAAAGCTTGTGGCCAGCAAAATCGAAAAAATACTCGCATGTTCTTGCATCATAGATAATGCAACGAATTGAACAGCGCCTGCATATGAAAAAATACTCATCACAGGTGCCCAATAGCCAGAAAAACCAGCTTTTAACCATAAAATAGTAAATATTAGACCTAAAGGAAGATAGGCAAACAAGCTTGGCATGCTTAGTTTAAACGCTTGCTTTAATTCAGGGCTTAGACTCACTTGATATTTTCCCTCAAAAAATAAAATGATTTACATCAATCATAATATATTATATATACCTATTATATTAGACCATATTAGGATAGAGCTACATTGGTTAAAATTAACCTTAAAAATCATCAAGACAATGCATCTTATCCGTATCAACATATTACGTTTGATGTCTCAACAGGTCTCAGTGAGCTTGAAGATGGGCAGCATATCACAAAAGATCAATTATTAGCCAAGTTATTTTTTTCTAACCCATTATTAGATGAGCCTTATACACCTATTTCGGGTTACCACTTCAAATATACGTATAATAATCTCACTGAGCTTTTATATACCGCTACTTTTATTTGTACTGTATTGATTCATACGGATAATGCACATGCTTGTCAATTCAGCATATCCCCTTCAGCAAACTTTCAAAAAACCGAGTGCCTTAACACGCTTCATTTATCGATTAACTATCGAAAAACAGCAAAAAGCCGCATTCCAATAGACCAATTAAACAAACTCATTAATGATTTATCTGGAAATCCTTTCCAGTTCTCAAATGACACATTGCCAAATTACACAACAACGATAGACGAGCTACCTGATGTGATTGATGGTGATATGCTTTTTTCAGCGCCATCACCTCAGCTATTGCCTTTATTGCACACGCCAAACCAGCCGAACACGTACGAGCTAAGATACATTCATCCCATGGTAGGTTTTGGTGTCTTTAGCCGAGTGGATATTAAAGAAGGCTTTTTACTTGGTTTTTATACAGGCACTCAAACGCATATTAGAGAAGAAAATCAGTCTTATAGCTTTAGCGTGAAAAACGAACCGCTTCCCACATATGTTCATGCATTATACTCTGGTAACTTAACACGATTTATTAACCACGCGCCAACCACGACGAAGACTCGATTTCTTTCAGCAAATATTAAAGCAGACATTCATCACCTGCATGGCGTGCCTTTTATTACCTATAAAGCAAAACGCGACATCCTGACAGGTGAGCAATTATTGGTTGATTATGGTCCAAACTTCTTTAATAAGAGATCCTGCATACTTTTCAAGGCCAATGGCAGGCTTCGTTATGGCTGGAAGCTTAGGCGATTTTCACCAAGCAACAAAATATTATTAGGTATTATGGCCAACCATCATATTCGAGCAGCTCAAGTTTATCGCCTTAAACGATTACTGCTGATCTCAGGATTTATTGGTTTAGCAGTTACGCTGCTGCACCTCACCTAATTAAAATCAAGCTGTCGCCATGCTTCAAACAAAATAATCGCGACTGCATTGGATAAGTTTAAACTACGGCTCTCTGCCTTCATTGGAATACGCACAGCTTCATGCTGCTGAATAATCTCTAACGGTAACCCGCGTGTTTCAGGTCCAAACAATAAAATATCATCATCCTGATAAGCATATTCGGTGTGTTTTTTATCCGCTTTGGTTGAACACGGAATAATACGGCGTTGTTTATTTTCATCAAGAAACGTATGCATATCAGCGTAGTACTGTATCGACGCCCACTCATGATAATCAAGCCCTGCGCGTCGCATCCGTTTATCATCTAAGGCAAACCCTAAGGGATGAATCAGGTGCAGTTGTGCACCACTGTTGGCACAGAGCCGAATAATATTGCCTGTGTTTGGCGGAATTTCTGGTTGAAATAATGCAACATGTAACATAATAGAATTAACCCTCTTGTCTACTCTCTTGCGTTCAGCTTATTCTGGCGACTGCCTCAGCTTTTTTAGGCGTCCGCGTTTTACTTTACTATCAATTCTTTTTCTAACCGATGTTTTAGACGGTTTAGTATGTTGTCTTTTTTTAGATGTTGTGGTTGCTTTTCTAATTAACCGAACCAGCCGCTCACACGCATCTTTTTTATTATGCGCTTGGTTTTTATGCCGTTGTGCTTTAATTATAATAATACCGTCTGACGTAATACGATAATCTTGCGTATCCAATAATCTTTTTTTATACACATCAGGCAAAGAAGAGCTGACAATATTAAAACGAAGATGAATGGCTGTCGAGGTTTTATTCACATGCTGGCCACCTGCACCTTGCGCACGCACGGCTGACAGTGAAATGTCTGACAATAAAATCGAGATATTATCTGTTATTTTTAATGTATCCATTGTGTCTCAGCTTAATGCGTTAAAAACCAGGTTTGAAGCAATAAAATAAACGCGACCAATAGGCTGCCACCGCTAAACCAATAATAATTAGCTAGCCCTGCGGCTGGTAACTCTTCTCTAAACACATTAAGTAAAACAGAGCCTGATAAAAAAGCCAGCATACATGCTGAAACCAATACATTCACTGGATCAAATATCACAGAGCATAACCATCCCACGAGTAACGCACAAATCAATAAAAAACGCCCCATATGATTAAATTTCACAGGGTGAAAACGACAAAACTTACGATCAGTTAATACAAAGTGCAAAGCCATCGCAATCGTAAAAATAAGCGTTGCTGTCATACTCGACTGTGCGCGCAATGACATGGTGTAAGTAATTAAAAAATTATACAAGCCAAACATAGATAAGTGTAACGCATACACCGAGCTATCATGATGGTTTTCATCACGATAATTTTCGGCCAATAAATCAAGCCCGTAATAAATTAAAAATCCTAATAAAGCAATAATATAAATCCATAACTCAGTAAACGGCGTTAACCATTGATGCGCCAACAAAAATTGTCCGATGGGTTTATTATATTCGACTAAATCTGGCAGCATGTGCAAAAACACATAAGCCACTGCAACACCACCTGAGAAAGAAACAAATGAACGGCCCTTACCTGGTAAATGATTCGCAAACCAAGGGCTCAAGTAATGGAATAGCATTAAAACAAACGTTGCTAGACATGCAATCCATAAATGGGGTTGATTAATCCATAGCACACGCATTGTCCTTTTTTAGCACCCCATCTTCAATCAATGCACCTGTATTTTTCATTGAAACAATCATGAGCTGCAGCCGCTCTCGTCCTCGATACACATTAATATCTAGCTTATACGCTGCATGTAGGCGTCGCGCACGCTGATTAGGCCAAGTATCTAAGTCTATATTAAAGGCTATCGCATCCAGCGCTTCACCGCCTGCCTCATGCCGCAGCATAAGCTTTAAATGATTTTTTCCAACCAAACGCTGATCTAAAATTTCAAAAAAATCATCAAACACTGGCTCTTGAAACTGCTGCCCCCAGGGGCCTGCTTGTTGGAGTACTTTTGAAAACTTTAAATTAAAATCTTGTGGCACAAGCGAGCCATCACTCAACACAACGCCTTCGAGTGATACACCTTTCAGTTCTGTTTCAATTGCATCGGTTACATGTTGCTGAAATAGCTCAAAATTTTCAGGCGGCATACTTAAGCCTGCAGCCATCGCATGCCCACCGAATTTTGTGATTAATCCTGGATTTTTGGTATCAATTGCCGCCAGCACATCACGGATGTTAATATTTTGAATCGAACGCGCTGAGCCTTTTAACTCATGCTCACTCGTTTTTGCAAAAGCAATGACAGGTCGGTGATAGCGCTCTTTTAAACGTCCAGCTAAAATACCAATCACCCCTTGATGCCACGTTTTATCCATTAGGCATAAAACAGCAGGTAAATCTTTTGCATGTCCTAGCGTACTGAGTTTATCCAAGGCTTTTAAGGCTTTCTCTTGCATTTCGCCTTCAATTTTTCGCCGCTCAATATTCAACTCATCTAACTCACGCGCAAAAGTTTGTGCTGCAGCATCCGTTTCAGACAGCAAGCAGTCAATACCCAGTGACATATCATCTAAGCGCCCAGCTGCATTCAAACGAGGAGCGACAGCAAATCCTAAATCACCCTCGCGTAAATAAGCCGACTCACGCTTTGCAATATTAATCAGCGCTTGAATCCCTGGGCGACATGCGCCACCACGAATACGTCTTAATCCTTGCGCCACTAAAATTCGATTATTTTGATCAAGACTCACCACATCCGCCACAGTGCCTAAAGCCACTAAATCTAAAAATTGCGCCATGTTAGGTTCAGGAATATTTTGTGTTTCAAACCAGTTGGTTTCTCTTAAATGCTGACGCAAAGCCAGCATGACATAAAAAATAACCCCTACCCCTGCAATAGATTTGCTTTGAAATACATCTCCGGGTTGATTCGGATTAACTATTGTAAACGCTTCTGGCAACGTTTCTGCTGCTAAATGATGATCTGTCACTAACACATCAATGCCTGCTTCACGTGCGGCAAGTACGCCATCAAAGCTTGCAATCCCGTTATCCACCGTAATGATTAAATCAGGACGCCACTCTTTTGCAACCCCCACAATGCCTGGGGTTAAACCGTAACCAAATTCAAATCGATTCGGAACTAAAAATGACACTTCATGCGCGCCCATAGCACGCAAAGAAGACACCGCAAGTGCGCTTGAGGTTGCCCCATCTGCATCAAAATCTCCAACCACTAAAATCCGCTCTTTTTGGGTGAGTGCCTGCCCCAAACGCGCACTCGCAATGGTTATATTTTTTAACCCCGTAAACGGCAACAAACCTTTCAATTGCTTATCTAGTTCAGATTTTTTATTAATTCCGCGTGCAGCATAAATACGCTGTAAAACAACCGGAAAATCAGCTAATTCCTCTGAAATAGAAACCACATCACGACGTTTAATCTTCATGTTATTTACCTCTGAACCGCGTCCAAAAACGTTTCGGTTTTGTTATATTATCTATGTCATTCCAAGACCAACACACGTGCTGTTGAGCTAACTCGGCAGCGAGTGATTGAACAGCGCCTGAATCATAAACCGGCATAAAACAAACACTTTGCTTTGAACATTTCATATCGGGCTGATACATGCTGACATCTGTTGAAATCAGCTGCAGAGCTGCTCGCCACGCATCATCACCATAGATCACGAGCGGCTTATTATCAGGCGCATGACAAGGGCTCTCTCCCCAGAACCAAACACCGTTAATTGTATGCTGGTGACCACTTAAAAACATCTGCGCTTCTGTTAAAAATCGCAACCAGAATGGTTCGGTTTCCAAGGATTTTAATATAGGCCGCATGGACTGCTGTAACACCGCATGTAACGGCTTGGTATGTGGCAGCGAATGCGCATCACATTGCAGTAACCAAGTGGTGGCATCATGGTAATAAAGCTGCATATTTTCTTCAGCCAAAAAAGACTGGAACGCATCAAATAAATCGCGAGGAGCATCACCACCTGACATCATCAAGGCATCATTATGTGTGGCTTCCCAATGTATAGGAGATAAAACCGTCCATACCCCTGACAAACCATGATAACGCGCAAGCAATTCAGCGACAGGCAGCGCATCATCCGTATGATCAAACGCTTTTAATAAACGCGCAACAGCCATTGATTCTATTTGCGCTGTACCTGCTTGTCTCGACGCATTAATTATCACCTCCACGAAAGCCACCCTTGTGCTATAATTCAATCTTCAATCAATGCATCATACAGGCAATTAACGTCCATGCAAATTCAATTAGAAGCTCATGAAACACATACAATTCAGTCGTATACACACACTGAAATCAAAGTTAATCATGTGGTGTATGCGACTAGTTTTATTGTAAATCGTGACACTTTAATTAGCCCCTGGGCCGCAGAAGACCCTGCAGCACTCCATCAAGCCTTACTGCAACCACTGCTTGATTTGGACCCTGAAATTATTATTTTAGGCAGTAACCAGCCGGATGCTGTGCGCCGTCTCGATGCAGTAAGACAACTCTCTGAAAAACACATTGGCATTGAATGCATGGCAATCGGTGCTGCAAGCCGTACGTTTAATATTCTACTCAGCGAAGAGCGCCGCGTGGTGGCTGGATTTATTTTAAATACCACATCAACTTAAGTCCGATTTTTTTTCATCCGTGGATTTAAGTACGTAAAGTAGCGTTTAGCCCCTTCAGCCAACAACCGCAATTTAGATAACCATGTGCCACTGGGCTCAAGAAATAACAAGCGAAAAAAATTAGACGCGACAAATGCAAGCTCTGTATAAAAGCATCTGAATTGATTCAAAAATTTATGCTTTATTACAGCAGCTTCATATTGTTTACTCAAGTCTGATTTAGAAGAAGCAACCGCTGTTTTATTTATCAAGCATTTTAATTCATCTAAGACTAAATCTGACAATGTAGATTGCGCATAGCGTCCTGATGCAATTAAATCGTCATATGTTCTGTCTACCATTTTTTGTAGATACACATCATCTTGTATTTTATCAAGCACTTCTTGAAAGTTTGAAAAGTCTTTTTCTAACCCAATATAATGCACATCTTGCTGACATACGCCGTTATAGTATCCTACAAACATGACCATTGCGGTTTTTGTTGCTGCGGCTTCAAACACTCGGGGTGAAATCGCGCTATATACAAGATTTCCTTCATATGGTTTAAGCACGGCTTCAAACACAGTATCAAACGATGCGCCTTGATGTTTACGTAAATAGTGATTAATTTTTTTAGAAATACGTCCATCAATATCCCAAATGCTCGCACCGCTTTCAGTCCCTAACACAACTTTGGATTGCATGAGTAAGTTAAACCATGCCTCACCATACACGCGATCAGACTCTTCAATACTCACATCTAAACTTAAAGCCGTGTTCTTCGTTCTTTCAGTAAACTCAAACGCAATCTGCGTTTTTTCTTGCGCAAGTTTCCCTAATCGATAGTCACAGCGACGTGTACGATAAGAGATGTTAAGGGGGCGTGATGCAATCTCAGGTGCTTTCAGCGTATGCATCGAATCATCTACATAGCCTGTTAAGACTTGAATCTTCTTTAGCTTTTTTAAACGTTTGTCTGGATAGGCTTGATGCCATAGCTCAGGACGAACCAACGTAAATAATACGTGACATCCCAATTGGTATAACAAGGCTTGCGTATGATTTACTTTTTGATATTCATCTTGCAAAAAAACAAATTTAGGGCCTTGATAATATCGGATTTTTTTCTTAAGTGCTGGCGATAAATAATAATATCCATGTAATTTAATCGAGAAATGAATACCAACGGCATCAAACAAAGAAAAATCAATTTTATCAAATAATTTAAACATCAGCGGATTTAATATATGCCAATGAAACGCATCTGATGCTGTCACCGCATGAATATGATCGCGCACAGCACCTGCTTGATGTGTTGTATCGGCTAAAAAAAGAATATTTTGCTTTTTCACGTTGAAACACCACGCGTCTCTTTCTTCGTTTTCTTAAAATAGCTTTTAAAGCCAAGTAATCCTTTTAGAATATATTTAAACGCCCTGTGTGGAGATAATATACTTTTAATCAACTGACGGACTCTCAACGGCAAGTAACGATATATATTAATCGCTTGATTTAATAATGTATTGTAAAGCGTTCCATATTGAATATGTTTCTCAAATAATGCAGGCTCATATGGAGATAATATAGATGTTTTTTGTCTCGCTTTAAATTCATCCTGAAGCACAGCATCTACTTTTTGAATAAATACCTGATAGCTATATAAAGGATTCAAGGCAATTTCTTCATAAGCTGTATCTGCCATGTTTTGTAAATAGGCATCATCTTGAATAAGCGCTAGCACGTCTTTAATATTGCTATAATCTTTTTTCAAGGCAATATAGTGCCTGCCTGGTATTAAAATGCCTGAATAATCCCCTTCATATAACACCAACACTGTTTTTAAGGCAATCGCTTCAAAACAACGGGGCGAAATCTGATTTAGATTATGAAGGTTTTCTTGATTTAAAAAATATTTTTCTTGTACTTGCTTAAACGAAGCACTTGGACGAAGAAATTGGTATAGCTCAACTTTCTTTTCTAGCTTCCCCGTAAAATCCATCACACTGGCACCACTTTCAACACCAAGCGTTGTTTTACAAGAGGAAAGAAATTGAATCCATGCATCACCATAAATTCTCTCTGATTCTTGACAAGAAATATCAGTATTTAATTTATTTTTTGATACATATTGATGCCATTTTTCAGCAATTTCCCATTTTTCACATCCTAATGCACCATACCAATAAGCCAGTTTTCGGCCCCGGTATCCAACATGAACCGAACGCCCGCTAATCGGTGGCTGATTGGTATATTCCGTGAGGCGTTTAGGCACATAGCCTGTTAAATTATTATGTTTAGATACTTGCGATAATTGCTTTGGTGAATAAATATTATCAAACTCAGATTCGGGAAAACAGGTAAATAAAACATCGATTCCAAGATAAGCCAGCTCATCAACCATGTGATTGATTTGACGATATTCATCTTGAATAAAAATAGTTTTTAAGCCTTTATAATCACGCAGCTGCTTTTTTGCTGCACGTGTTAAATAACGCCGACTTAAAACAAACAACGAATAATGAATAATAATGCCGTCAAATTTATTTAAATCTAATTTTTTTGAAAAATCACCTAAATTAGAATATAACCAAATCGTATGCTCAGAGTAATTTTCAAACGCTTCAATATGATCAACAATTGTATTTGCATTAGACCCATCGGAAGGTTTATTACAAAGCAATAAAATATTCAATGACATGCTAAGACTTTATCCCGTTTAATTTAATTTATTAAAGCATCTAAAATTTTATTTGATGCATCTCCATCACCATACAGTGACTCAGATGAGGTGGGTGGCAACGTATCAAAAAAAGGATGATTCAATAAAGAAAAAGACTCACTAGGTGAACATAACTGATTCCAACCGGCTTCAATTAATTCGACCCATTCGGTCTCATCTCGCAACGTAATACAGGGTACTCGATTAAAATAAGCTTCTTTTTGCACACCACCTGAATCTGTAATAATACAGGCTGCATGTTGCTCCAGTGCAAGCATATCCAAAAAGCCTATTGGCTCTAATAACATCATATTTTTTTCAAGCGAATCAAATAAGTTCAATTTTTTTAATACAGCACGTGTTCTTGGATGAAGCGGCAACACCAACGCATGTTGCTGACTTAGCTCAAGCAACGCGCTAACAATATGTTGCATCCGATTCGAGTCATCCGTGTTTTCAGCACGATGCAGCGTAATTAAAGTATATTGCTTAGAGATTAGATTCAGGCTATCAAGCAATGTGTCTCGACTCGTATTTCGCTCGTTATAATAAAGCGTTGCGTCATACATCACATCCCCCACATAAATCACTTGTGCTGGATCTAACCCTTCTTTTAGTAGCTGCTGCTCTGCCGTCTTAGTAGGTACGAATAATCTATCACTGATATGATCGGTCGTAATGCGATTGATTTCTTCAGGCATTTTTCGATTAAACGAACGCACCCCCGCTTCAACATGGGCGACCGGAATATGTAATTTAGCTGCCGCAAGCGCACCTGCAAGCGTTGAGTTAGTATCACCATACACTAAGACCCAGTCTGGCTTTTCTTGAAGCAAAACCTTTTCTATGTGCTCAAGCATTTGGCCTGTTTGCTGACCATGTGCTCCAGAACCTATATTCAGGTGATACGCAGGTTCAGGGATATCAAGCTCATCAAAAAATTGTGATGACATATTGCTATCATAATGCTGGCCTGTATGAATAATCACTTCATCGATGCCGGCCCGTGCTAAAATTGCACGAGATACAACGGCTGCTTTAACAAACTGTGGTCGCGCGCCAACGATAGTACATATTTTCATGTGCTGATTACCTGTTCATCTCGTTTTTCATAGACTTCTCCCGTATGCTCGCAACGGGCTTGAAATATGCCACTATCTAAAGGTTGAAAGTCAAGACGCTCTCCAAAACGGCTCATCCATCCTATTTGCCGTGCAGGCACGCCTGCCATGAGCGCATAGGGTTTTACATCACGATTAATCACAGCACCTGCAGCAACAAAAGCATACTCTCCAACGGTCACACCACATATCAATGTACAATTCGCCCCAAGCGTTGCGCCTTTTTTAACGAGTGTATTACGGTATTCATGCTTTCGTGTCACCGCTGAACGTGGATTATACACATTGGTAAACACCATACTTGGACCACAAAACACATCATCTTCTAATGTGACGTTATCATACACAGACACATTGTTTTGTATCTTGACGTTATCGCCGATTACAACGCGATTTCCCACGAAAACATTTTGCCCAAAACTACAAAGCGCACCAATAGATGCCCCAGCGCTTATATGAACCCAATGCCACACTGAAGTACCTGAACCTAATACGGCACCCTCATCAATAATAGCCGTTTCATGGATATATGGTTTTTTCATTATAATTCCAACGGCAAATGCATTGTTTTATCATCTCGAGCCGAGCGATAAGCTGCCACTAGAAGCTCTAACGCTGCAAGCCCTGAGCGGCCATCTGTTATTTCCGCAGGTTTACCCTGGAGACAATCAACAACATTGGCATAATAAGGCACATGGCCAAATCCATAGACCGAGGCTGTTTCATAATTTTTAGCTTGGATAATTTCATCTTCTGGGCGCGCTTCATCAAACTCCCAGTGTTTGACTTGATTCACAGCCAGACCGCCAATACGGACGGTGCCCTTTTCACCTAAAATAGTAATAGAACCTTCATAATTTTTAGGATACGTTAGCATGGTTACATTGACCGATCCCATCGCACCTTGTCGCCAACGAATATTCAATACGCCGGTATCTTCTGCTTCAATTTTTCGTCCTAAAGTACCCATCATGGCTTGAACCGATTCAACAGGACCTAATAGCCATTGAATTAAATCCATATAATGACTCGCTTGGTTCATGAAAGCGCCACCATCCCACTCCCACGAGCCTCTCCATCCCCCTTGGTCATAATAATCCTGTGGTCTCGTCCAAAAGACATTTACCGTCGCTAAATAAATTTTTCCAAAGCGATTCGCATCAATTGCCTGTTTTAAGGCTTGAATAGGAGGATTCAAGCGATTTTGTTTCACAACAAACAAGCGAACATCAGCTGTGTCACATGCTTTTACCATGTCAAGGCCATCTTTCCAGCGTGTTGCCATCGGTTTTTCTGTTAGAACATGCTTGCCTGCTGTTGCAACTTGGATGGTTTGTTTAGGATGCATCCCACTTGGCGTGCATAAAATAACTAAATCAATCTCGGCTTCTTTTAACATGGTATCAAGCGACGTATAAGCTGTTGCCTGATGTGCCTTCGCCACCACCTCAGCAGCGGCTTCATCTCTATCACAAACGGCTGTAAGCGTTAATTTATCTTGATGCTCTGTTATTGCATGTAAATGATTTTTAGAAATACGACCACAACCAACCAAGGCCACATTAATTTTTCTATCTAAAATAGTCCAAGGGGCTTTTTGCATAATTAAGCACTCACAATATTATCATTAGGATAGTCACGGAACCCACCTCGAGTATCTACAATTAACCGTGCATGACGCGCAATCAGCTCATAATCAAATGCCTTATGTGCCGTTGCAAGCAATACACAATCATATTGTGAAATCGTTTCCGAGGTAAGCGGTACACTATGTAAATCAAAGTGATGGGATCGCATAGCAGGAAAGACAGGAACATGTGGATCACTATAAGCGACTTCAGCCCCTTTATCGCGTAATAATTCTAAAATCTCAATAGACGGTGACTCGCGCATATCATCCACATCACATTTATATGCAATGCCAAGCACGAGCACTTTACTGTTTTTAATCGCACGTTCACGCGCATTTAAAGCATTTGATATTTTATCCATCACCCAGCTAGGCATGCTGCTATTGATTTCTCCGGCAAGCTCAATAAAGCGCGTATGCATACCGTATTCTCGAGCTTTCCAAGTCAAATAAAATGGATCAATCGGTATACAGTGCCCACCAATACCGGGGCCTGGATAATACGGCACAAAACCAAAAGGCTTTGTTGCTGCTGCATCAATCACTTCATGAATATTAATATCCATTTTATCCGTTAATACTTTCATTTCATTCATTAAGCCAATATTCACCGAGCGATGGATATTTTCTAAAAGCTTTGTCATTTCAGCCACACGTGTTGATGACACGGGAACCACTTGCTCAATCACTGAATGATATAATGCTTTCCCGGCTTCAAGGCACGCGGGCGTATCACCACCACACACTTTCGGAATACTTGCTGTTGAAAACTTGCTATTGCCCGGATCTTCTCGTTCAGGCGAATATACCAAAAAAACATCTTGTCCAACCTGAAATCCTTGTTGCTCAATACGTGTTTTAAGCTCTTCTTCTGTTGTACCAGGATAAGTTGTACTTTCAAGCGAAACAATCTGCCCTGGACGTAAATGAGGCAGCAAAGCATCCATTGTTTGCAACACATACCTTAAATCAGGCTCTCTGTATTTATTCAAAGGCGTTGGAACACACAAAATAAGTGCGTCAGCCTCCCCTGCAGATGAAAAATTATCTGTGGCACTAATACGACTCTGAACAGCCGCTACCTGTTCAGATGAAATATGCTGAATATATGATTTACCGTCATTCAACAATGCATTCTTGGAGGTATCAACATCAATACCAAGCACGCGATAACCAACTTCAGCAAACCGAAGCATCAAAGGTAACCCAACATATCCTAAACCAACAATGCCAATAATGGCTTCTTGATTATTTAACTTTTCTATCAAAGTTTGAGGCATAACCTATGCGTTCCCTATTTTTTATATACACTGTCCATGCACTTAAATATTAATTTTACTTAACTCTAATTAAGCATTATTCGTTTCTTTTTGAAGCACCTCTTGTAATGCGCCAATAACACGGTTTTGATGAGCTTCGGTTAAATACGGATGCATCGGTAAACTTAATACGACGCGCGACGCAGCTTCAGCATTTGGGAAGCTTTGTACATTTGAATCAAGCTGCTTAAACACGGGTTGCTCATGCAATGCCATAGGATAATGCACTGCTGTTGGAATATCTTGTGCTTTTAAAGCCGCTTGCACGGCTTCTCGGTCTGACACTTCAACTGTATATTGTGCGAAAACACTGGTGTTATAGGATTGAATCGACGGCGTTTTAACAAAACTTGATAATCCTGCTGTATAACGTGCAGCAACCGCTTGACGCGCTACTATTTCATCAGAAAATAGTGTCAATTTTTCAAGTAAAATAGCGGCTTGAATCGTATCTAAACGTCCATTAATACCCAACCGTATATGCTCATAACGCTTGGCCTGGCCATGTACACGAATAGATGCCATGCGTTCAGCCAACGCTGCATCGTTTGTAAAGCATGCACCTGCATCACCATAAGCACCCAAAGGCTTTGAAGGAAAAAAGCTCGTACAACCAATCGTTGTTAAGCCACAAGACGGCTTGCCGTGATGAGTCGCACCAAAACTTTGTGCACCATCTTCAATAACAGGCAACTGGTAACGTGCAGCAATCACATTAATTGCATCATAATCAGCACATTGTCCATACATACTCACTGGCATAATCGCTTTGGTTTTACCCGTAATAGCTGCTTCGAGCTGCATCACATCTATATTATATGTATCACGGTTAATATCAACAAAAACAGGTTTTGCTCCTAATAAAGCAATCACTTCTGCTGTTGCATAAAAACTAAAAGGCGTTGTAATGACTTCATCACCAGCACCTATACCAAGCGCCATCAAAGCAATCAATAAAGCATCTGTTCCACTAGAAACCCCTATGGCATGTGCGACACCTGCACGCTCAGCCAATACAGCTTCAAGTTCACAAACTTCAGGCCCCATAATATAAGCCCCGTGTGCTAATACAGCTTTAATTCGCGTCAAAATACCTACTTCTATTCGAGATGATTGTGCTTTTAAATCAATAAACTGCATATTTAATTCTCCAATGCTTGAGTGCTTTAATTAAATTTTAATTAGATTAAATTAAAGATAGGCATCTAATTCAGGTAAATAACGCTGATGAGTTGAGATACATTGCTTAATCAACGCTTGATTTTCTTTTGTCCATGTAACGGTTTTTTCTAACCCGTCGGGCAACGATATTTTTGCCTCAAAACCCAATTCACGCATAGATTTCGTTGGATCACCATGACGTTTTCCTGAGCGATCCCAAGGCCGTGGTGGCTCATTGCCTATTTGAGTTGAATTCTCGGTTAATTCATTAATCATGCTGGCAAGTTCCGCAATCGAGGTTTCGACACCCGAGGCAATATTATAAACACCACCCGCATCACCTTTTAAAGCACATGCAATTAAACCACGTGCCACATCATCCACATGAATAAAATCACGTGTTGCAATGCCACCATTTTCAACAGGTAAAGCTTCTTGATGTAATGCTTTAAAAATAAACGTTGGCGTTACATTTCTCCAAACTGTATTGGCATTACCACGCCATTGTCCAGCACCTAAGACTTCACCCGGTCCATACACATTTTGGAAACGTGCCTTTACAAAAGGCATGTTGTGACGCATAAAATAATAATTCCCATAGAATTCACCAAATATTTTTGACATTTGATATGGGCTATCCAAATAAAGCGACACTTCTTCTTGTTCAACGGTTGCTTCTGCATGACCAAATGTTTTTTTAGCAATCGTGCATCCTGCAGCCGCATAAACTACTTTTTTAAGTGATTTAAATCGGCTTAAACAATCAAATAATTTCAAACTAGTTAATGTATTGTTTTCATGATCTTTCAATGGATCTTCAATTGAACTCTGATTACCATGATAAGTTGCCAAATGAAAAACATAATCTAAATCATCTGGCAAGCCATATAGAATAGCGTCTTCTGTAATCGAACCATGTATAAACTGTAAGGCGGAATCTTTGGGAACTTGTGAAATGTCTGCTGACAATAAATTATCAACCACTATCACTTGCTTTGGATTATCTTGAAGTAAAGCACGGGTTAAATTACTTCCAACAAACCCTGCACCACCAACAACCAATATCTTTTTTCCCAAAAAATCTGCCACTTCCGCCTCCATATTTATTCTAAGTATTATCTAAGCAGGTTCGCTTTCTTCAACACGCAAGTGCGTAAATGTTTGCTCAATACCATATGCTTTATAATATTCGATAGCTGCTTTAACCCCTGTTTCTAGCGATGTTTTAGCAGACCATGCAAAATCATTATTGGTGCGAGATGGATCAAGTAAAATAGTAAATGCATCGTCTGGATTACGAGGTCGCACTTCAACTCCTTTTTCCAAGGTCATATCGAGTGCTTTTAATGTTGCATCAAACAATTCTTTAATCGAAACATCACCACCTGAAGAACCGTGATAGTAGCCTTTGCCTGTTCCTGCTACTGCTTTTTCAACACAATCAATTAAATCTTGAATGTAAACAAAATCACGACGTGTATCCATCACAAAACAAGGCTTTTTAGCTGTCAGGCGATGATAAAAAGTAGGCAATGGACCGCTGATATTTCGTGGACCATATGCATTCGCTAAACGAAACGAGACAAAATCCATACCAGACAACTCAATATAATGCTCCGCAGCTGTTTTACTAATTGCATAGCTGCTGCCCCGTGAATTAATATGGTGATCAAGGCTTACAGGCTGCTCTACCGGGTTTAATCCATAACAAAGTGCTGTTTGAAAATAAACAATGCGGTTACAGTTAGCTGCTTTCGCTGCAGAAACAACGTTAACCGTTCCTAGCACATTGGTTTTACAGTCTTCAACCCAGTTATCTGGATCTTTATATGCTGCTGCTGTATGAACCACTACATCAGGTTTAAATTCTTGAAACAAACGTGTCATTGCGTCTGTATTTGCAATATTTTCTTCAATAAGCGTTAAATTTTCATGCGATACTAAATTATCACGTCGTCCTGTCTCAAAATTATCAATGGCAAGTACTGTGTCGCCTTTTGCCAATAATCTGTCGGCTAAATGTGAGCCTACAAATCCAGCTCCTCCTGTAATCAATACGCGCATGTATCTCTCCTGTTTGTTTTTATTCGCTGTATTTACTAACACGTAACTGATTGACTACCAACCATATTACGATACCTTGTTGTTTGATCATGAAACTGCTGTTGCCATACTTCGTAACACAAAAAACCCCATTGCTTACGACTAAATTGTTTTGCTTTTTTGAAATCATCTATCACCGAGCGATAATCAATAAAGCTATCTTGTCGATTTAACCCCGTACTCATGATGTCAAAAACATATTCTTTTAATCCGGTTTCCATCCACTCGGTCAGAGGCACAGGAAAGCCCATTTTATCTTTACGTTCTAACACTTCTTTTGGCAACGTACTCGAGAAGGTTTGTTTTAGCAAATGCTTCATTCGGCCGTTTTCAAATTTAATATTCGCCGGAATGGTCGCCATAAATTCAATCAGAGGATAATAAAGGAATGGAACGCGCGCTTCAAGGCCATGCGCCATACTCATCCGGTCTTCAACATGCAAAAGACCTGGCAATAAACATTTGAAATCAAAATGCGTCATACTGTCAAAATACGACTCTGCCTTTTCAAACTTGGCCATATTAAACACATCTGAAAACTTATGATAGACATACTCACGCTCGGCCGGACTCAAGCTGGCTTCTCTTTCTAAATCAGGTGCACGATTCACCAGTGAAAAATAACGCTTATCAAGCGATTCAAATAAGCCTTTACTCCAAAAACGCTTTAACAACGGTTTGTAAGCTTTCAATACTTCTAAATTAGGAATAATAGACTCTGCTGTGACAACAAAACGTCCATTTTTGTAATTTCCTTCAATGGCTGCTTTCATGCATTGCTCAAAATAAGCAATAACATACCGTGCATATCCACCAAAAATTTCATCTCCTCCCTGCCCACCTAAAACCACTTTAACGTGTTTCGATGCCATTTCAGAAACCATATATTGGGGAAAAACACCTGGCCCTGCAACCGGAAAATCGAGATGATACATGATGTTTTGAAATGTACGCTCAAAATCATTCGAGGTCATATCAGCAATGTGTAAAGCAGATCCTGAACTTTCAGCCACTTTAACCGCATATGGGCTTTCGTCGTATTGCTCGCCTTCAAGAAAACGTCCATGAAAAAAAGGAAGTGGCGTTTGTTTTTCTTTGGACGCCAATAACCCAATTAAACTTGAATCAACCCCGCCACTCACATAAGCGCCTACGTTAACATCTGCACGCAGGTGTAATGCAACTGACTCAGAAATAAGCTCTTCTAAACGATTCGAAAAATAAGTTTCTGAATGATCATAATCAATTTGATAATGCACATCCCAATAACGCCAAATTTTCGTACCACTGGATGTAATCAGCATGGCATGTGCTGGCTCTAACTGCTCCACATGCTCAAACAACGTTTGTGCCCCCATAGGGTACTGAAACGTCACATACTCAACAAATGCCTGGCGATTGGTTTGCACTGCAGGTAAAAAAGGCAATAATGCTTTACTCTCTGAAGCAAAATACAAGACATCTTCTTGCCTCGTATAATAAAATGGCTTAATCCCAAAATGATCTCGCGCACAAAAAAGCTTTTCGCCATCCCAAAGCACAAACGCAAACATGCCTTTAAAATGCTTAACACAATCAACCCCATACACACGATAGGCGGCTAAAATAACTTCTGTGTCAGAATCCGTTTGAAAAGACCAGTGTGGGCGCAATGTTTCTCGTAATTCAATATAATTATAAATTTCTCCATTGAAAACAATCACATCACCTGTAACCGATTGCATTGGCTGATCAGCCTCAGGGGATAAATCTAAAATACTCAATCGACGATGAGCAAAGCCTATGCTCTGATTTAAATTTTTCCAAAAGCCATGCGCATCTGGACCACGATGCGCTATCAAATCACCCATAACTGAAAGTTTTTTGTCAAGGCCTTGGATTGCTCGTTTTTTTATATCAAAAATACCTGCAATTCCACACATATCAACTCAAAATCCATTATTTTATATTTATTTTTCAGCTGTATCTATTGCTCACTTGCTATCAAACGGATCGTGAAGAACCACCATAGCATCACGCTCAGGGCCTGTAGAAATCAAATCAACTGGCACACCAAGTAACGTCTCGATACGACGAACATAAGCTATTGCTGCTTCCGGCAATTCCTCCAAAACAGTGCAATTTTCTGTTGATTCAGACCAACCGGGCATATCTTCATAGATAAGCTCTACATTCTCGTAATCTTCAGCGGCTTGTGGTGGATAATTTGAAATTTCACCTTGCTTATTTTTATACTGAACCGCAATACGCACGGTTTCCATGCCATCTAAAACATCTAGTTTTGTTAAGCAAAGACCTGACAGGCTATTCAGTTCAATCGCACGTCGCAAAAGTACCGCATCAAACCAACCACAACGTCGAGGACGTCCGGTCACTGCACCAAACTCATGCCCACGCTCAGCTAAACCTTTACCAATATCATCTTGTAGTTCTGTTGGAAAAGGACCGCCTCCTACACGCGTGGTATAGGCTTTCGTCACCCCTAAAATATAATCCAATTGTCGTGGCCCAATACCCGAACCTGTGCTTACACCACCAGCACACGTATTCGATGACGTGACATATGGATAAGTTCCATGATCAATATCTAGAAAAACACCTTGTGCCCCTTCAAATAACATCGGATCACCCGAACGCACATGGTTCTGAACTTCACAGGCCACATCTCGCACCATGGGTGTTAATAAATCAATCCAAGCCGTTGAGGCTTTTAATACATCATCCAGCGCAATCGGTGCTTCATGATAATATTCTGTGAGCAAAAAATTATGATAGGCTAAAAGCTTTGTTAATTTTTCAACAAAACGCTCTGGGTGCAATAAATCACTCACCCGAAGTCCACGTCGTGCTATTTTATCTTCATATGCTGGGCCAATACCACGTCCTGTTGTACCAATTGCAGTACGTCCACTCTGTGCTTCACGTGCTTTATCTAAAGCAATATGAGAAGGTAAAATTAAGGCACAAGCAGGGCTTACAAAAAGCCGAGCACGCACATCAACGCCTTTATCTTCTAATTCTATTACCTCGGAAAGTAACGCATCCGGAGACAAAACCACACCATTTCCAATATAACAATGCACACCTGCATGCAAAATCCCCGATGGAATCAACCGTAAAATGGTTTGCTCACCCTTAATTTTTAGTGTGTGCCCTGCATTATGGCCTCCTTGATAACGCACAACAGCCTTCGCATGCTGCGTTAACCAATCAACCACTTTGCCTTTTCCTTCATCGCCCCAATGCGTCCCTAAAACAACAACGCGCTTACCCACCATGTCCACTTACCCCATTTCTTTTATGTGTTAAACCTTGTTTGAAATAATCAAAAAACGCACTGCTTTGATCAAGCACTAACATGCTGTTTTTGCTATTAAAACTTTCTTCATAAGCAATCAAACTACGATAAAGCGTGAAGAACTCTTGATTTTTATTAAACGCATCTGCATAAATTTTTGCAGCATCCGCTTGGCCAACCGCTTTAATTTTCTCACCATTACTACGTGCTGTTGCCAAAACAACGGTCACTTTAGCATCGGCTCCAGCTTGAATTGCTTCAGCTTCTGCCTGACCATCCGCACGATGTCGATTTGCAATTTTCTGCATATCTGCACGCATACGCTGATAAATAGCATTGCTTGTATTCGCCGGCAGTTCGATGCCTTTAATACGGACATCAACCACATGAATTCCTAATTTACTCGCACCTACTTCAGCACCTTCTCGCAACACTTCCATCACATCGTCACGTCCGCCAGACACAACATCTGAAATGGTTCGCTTACCAAATTGAGCCCTTAAAGAGGTATTTAGTTGCTGTTCAAGTAACGTTTCTGCTTTAAACTGATTACCACCTGTTGCTTTAAAATAACGCGACAAATCTACAATACGCCATTTTACATAATAATCAACCAATACATCTTTCTTTTCTTTCGTCACAATTCGTGATGATTTTATGTCTAACGTTTGCAGTCGCGTATCAAAAATACGCGTGCTGTCAGCAAAAGGTAGTTTTACATGTAAACCAGGCTTCAATACTTTAATATCATTGGTTTGTGTATCTCGCACTAACTTTCCAAGGCGAAGCAAAATACCTTGCTCTCCTTGTGTTATGGTAAACAAACAGCCCAGAAATATAATAAAAACAACCCCTGCCACACCCATCAATAATGCTTTTATTGGTTTCATAATCTACTCCTCCCCAAACGCTCTGTCGGCCTTGTGGTTTGACGAGCATCCAACACACCAACGCCTGCAGACGACTCTAATGGCTGCTGCTGACTTAAAACCAAGGGCTCTTTTGAATTATCAGCTGTATTTGACCCGCCGATTTTATCCAAAGGCAAATACAATAAATTACCGGCCTTACCATCCACGACGATTGTGCTGCTTCGGCTCAATACACGCTGCATTGTTTCCAAATACAAACGCTCACCGGTTACAGCAGGCGATCGTAAATATTCAGGCAGTAACGCTAAAAACTCAGCTACTTTTCCTGTTGCATTTAACACAAACTGCTCTGCTTTTGCTTTCGAGTCTGCCATTACACGCTTCGCGTTTCCTTCAGCAATAGGCACCACACGTGCTTCATACGCGCGTGCTTGCTCTTTAAAGCGCTTCTCGTCTTCTTGTGCTTTAATCGCATCATCAAATGCATCTTGTACATTTTCAGGGGCTCGTGCAGGCTGTGGCGAAACATTCACAACTTTAATACCCGTTTTATAACTACTCAAAATAGCAATCAGCGACTCTTGGACGTTACTGCCCCATAACTCGCGACCTTCAGTAATAATTTGGTCTAGTTTTGTTGTTCCAATCACTTGCCTTAAAGCACTTGACGTGGCCTGCTGCAAGCTTTCTATCGGATCAGATACATTGAACAAATAAGCTTCTAAATCACCAATACGATATTGAACCGCTAACGCAACCGATACCAAATTCTCATCTCGTGTGAGCATTTGTGCCGCATACGAATAATCAGATACCCTATCAACGTTTACCAGTATTTTTGATTCCAGCACACGAGGAATCCAATGGGGTCCTGGTCCAACTGTTTCAAGGTATTTACCAAAGCGCAGAATAGCCGCTTCTTCGGCAGGGTCAACAATAAAAATACCCGAAATAGCCCATAGAACCAATACAGCAATCCCTAAAAAAACAGCTAACAGTGGTCCACCTTTGTCAGCACCCGCTTTAGACGAGCCACCTGTTTTTTTAAATCCACCTGATTTTCCGCCATTCAAAAACATTTTCTTAAATTGACGTTGCAAACGCTTCAACGCTTCATCTAAATCAGGCGGCTGATCTTTTGAACCCCATGGTGTTTTGTTCTTATCAGGTCCATCCCATCCCATACAATACTCCCCAATGTTTCTAAAAAGAAAAGTAGGATTTTAGGGGGGTTCACGGATAGACGCAAGCCAATTAAGTCTTTGGAACTAAAGCAATCTTATCAAGCGCTATATCTGCGGTATAATTCCGCTCGGTTGAAGACACACTTTCACTGAAAAAACCAACGTCAATCAATGGCTTATCTGAAAACACTGTTTTAGATGAAGCTGCATGAAATAATTTATTCGTCTCAGCCACACAAGGCAAGCTATATAAGCCAACACAAGACAGTAACCAAATCACACCTCGTTGAAACGCCTCAAATTTAAAGTAATCTTTTACTGTTGAATAAGTAAGCATATCTGATTTAAACCGAGGATTAGCCATTTTTTCACGCATTTCCTCAACGCGCTGATGCGGTGTTTTTTGTGTGTTTTCCGCTATGCTGCGTAACTCGTTTAACTTCGCTTTTTTAGGGTTCCGTGTATTTTTGTTCTCAAATAATTTAGCTGGCCTAATATAAGACGTATCAGACTTAGGAGCTAAGTGCGCCTCTAATAATACAATTTGCTCAAGCATGGCATCCAAGCGACGATAAGCTTCCGCATGCAACGCATCAAATACTTGTAGCTCTGATACAGCCATATCAGCTGAGCGCAGCAAGCTTTCAAACGCCATCGTTCCTTCTGTTTTAAAAGAACAAAGCCCCACACAACTTAAGAACCAAATCATACTGCGCTGAAGGCCTGCAAGCGAAAAAGACGGGCTATAGGCTTGCATATCATCCCGAACATATTGCTGCTTCAACAGCGCTTGTACTTTTTGAACCCGCGCATTGGGTGTAAGCGATGTATCATCTACCCACTCTCTAAGCAATTTAACCCACTCTACTTTTTTACTATATGTTACTTTGTCTTCAAACAAGTAAAACAAAAAGCTCGGTTGGTCTGCTTTTAAATAATCTTCTAAATTTGAAATATACGCTTGCATTGCATCCAAACGACACGAGCCTTTTTTATCAAACACACTTAAATCATTCAGCTGCCGTTTGTACATTAAGTCAAATACAATCTCTTCAAAACCACCTTCTCCAGAAACAAGTGCTTGCATGGCAGGGCGTAGCGCTGTTCTTAAGTCCTCTGAGTACAATTTATTTGCATGCTTTAATTCAAATGTCTTGCTGTTTTGAAGTCGCATCAGTTCTAAATCAAAGACTCTATCAACCGTTTCTTCTAACACTTCTTCTTTTCGCTTTTCAATCAAATGTTCGTGATTAAGACGCGTATCAAAAAATGCTGCATGTGAGCTACCATGAGACATACGAGCAGCGCGCGCTTTATACGACGCTTCGTTAACTCGCACACTAAAATACTTCTCAGAAGGTATACTCAGCGGTTCTAAAAACGACTTCATATATGCATCAATCATCTCTTCAAGCGATAACGACAAGGTGCCAGGCTTTAACGACAAAGCCAACTCAGCATCATCCAGCTGGCATAATAACTGATGAAACACCTGCGTATTTAATCCATCTAAACCATGCTCCATCATGGTTTCATACCCCGTGCTTGTGCACTCACCGACTGCATGCACTAACTGCTTATCAACCGTTTCTTGTGACATCAATCGTTTAAACAAAATACGCGTGGCATCATAGGCCAAAACCATATAACTAACAAACGTCCACTTAAAACTCGCATGTTGATGCAACACGGCTACTTCAGCCGCAAATGACGATGCCTTCTGATGGGCATTTATTTTAATTTCTTCTGGCAGTTCTGACTGGCCTTTTGACAATGCTTTAAAATGCGCCGTACCTATCCAAAGCACATGCATAAAAGAATACGCTAAATCAAACATCTGATCGCTCGCAGGCATTTGATAATGCTTCATTTTTTCTTGATATGCTTTTTTTGCTTTTTCTTGCACGTCCTGAGACGCTGTGTGTGCAGCAACCATATAAGGTTGCATCAGTATCGCTGCTTGGCCCCAATCATTAAAGAGCGTAAATGTATCTAAAACATACTGGCCTTTTTTAGGATCAAGATCATAGCCCAAACGAATGCTTTCTTCGAACGCAGGAGAAAGAGGTGTTGATTTTTTGTTGCTTAACTCGCCTAATGTTTCACAAGACTCTTTTAAGTGCTGCAATGTACTGGTCACGTGTTTCAAGCTGAGTAATTGCTCCTCACTCGCTTCCGAATCAATCAGCGCTTCAAGCCCACTTCGTCGTTTCTCAAGGGAGGCTGCTAATTCTTTGATCGGTGACTTATCTGCAATAACATAATTATCCAATTCTCTATCCGACGGCGGCTTTAAATCCATCGGCATACTAATAGGTAACGTTGTTAAATACACGGCATAACGTCGTCTAGACAGTATGGTGTTCGTACTGATTACGGTCGTTTTTTTTGTGCTCACAAAATGGGCAGGTACTGGACGAATAGATTCGTGAATTAAATCATCTGTTAGCGCGACTGCAAGCTCTTTTGTATGCTTTAAATGCTTCAAGCGAGCCGAAAGCGGGCTTAATAAAGCATGATTGTTTGGAGAAATCACAGGATACTGCACTGAATGATTTTGCAAATTTTCAATCAGTTCTTTACTAAACAACATATCAATTGCTTCAATATGGGGCTGCAAAACAGCATAAAGACTTATCATCTTCTCTTTTTCAAGTTCACTTGGGTTAGGGTTTGTTAACGTCGCCAATGCTTGCAACAATACATCGCCAACATGATGTAATTGCTCTACATGCTCTGCACGACGTTTTTGTGCCATTTCAAGGCGTTTTGCTGTGAACTTTTCGCTTTGAAGCCCGCCTAAATCACTTAGATCCACAAAAGTACTGTTTTTCACCATCTGCTGATAATAGCCCTCTAATTGCGCTATCAAAGGCTTGGTTAAAGCACCAGGAGTGCTCAAACTCACTTCTTCCGCTTTATCAACCAATCCAACCAACTGGGCTACATATTCATCTCTAAAAGCAATAATCACTTTTTGAATGGCTTTCTGAGAGTCTTCATTCAATGATTTTGCTTCTTTGGTAATCGCAGAAAGTAAATTTAACCCATACCACGCAATCGAGGCATAATGCATGACATCTAAAGAAATAAAAACATTTTCACCGTTTACACGAGCAAACGCTCGACTTAAACGCGTTGCTGTTCTGTTTAATTCTTTTAATCGTTGTTTTTCTTCTTCCGGACGCTCGTCTATTTCTTTTGTGACCAAGTCTTCAAACTCTTTAACCGTCTTAGCCTCAGCAACATGCTCAACAACCCATGATTTAAGCTTTGCAAGTAAGTCTTTTGATTCTAGCTCAGCATCGGTGTCTGAATCTAAAAAAGCTCTCCCTAATTTCCCTGCTTTTTTATTGGCTTCCTGTCCAAAAACGGTTAATAATTGAAACAAGAGTGAATAATCCGCGCCTCCTGTCTCATTAGGCCTTAATTGATCTAACAGCACCCCTTGTAAAAAGGCTCCTTTTTTAAATAAATCTTTTTTAAATAAATCGACTTTACTTTGTTCGGCAATCACGTCTTTAATCGGTTCTATTTGCTTCATCACACCAGTCGAAGCCAATTTGTCTTTCACCCAGCCCCACTCAGCCCCAAACGCACCAAAAAATTCAGGCTCAATATGCGTAAGTAAATCACAAGCAGAATAAATATGATCAACTGCATCTAAAACACGTCGCTTTGCATTATCTGCCGCTGTATTTCTGAACGAACGCAGTTGCCACCACGCAGAGCGATCCGCAGCAATTAAGAGGTATTTCCCAATATTCCACAAGTCTGAAGTCAGTAAATCTTTCCAGGTTCTCTCATCTAAATTGTCTGGTAAATCAACCAGGTATTGCAAAACAGGTTTCAAGTCTTCTGACTCAATAGATTCTAAACCTAATTCAAAATGATAGAGTACATTAAGCAATTTTTTAATTTGAAGCACTTGAAATGAATCATCTGCTGCTTCAACGAAAAAACCATCCTCATTCACTGAAACCAAAAATGCTGCCGTAATATGACGACTCCAAGTATGTGTTTCTAAGGCATTTGAAATCGTTCTTACCGCATAATGTATGTTTTCTTGAATCTCTTTCTTTGATTCTTCGTGCTGATCTAGTGTTGTCGCACTATCAATAGTGCCATCAATAGCCTTGGGTTTCTCACCTGCTTTTGCTGCTTGCTCTTCTTTTTTTCTTTTAGACAAAGCAGTTGAAGATGGCTTAATAATGCTATCTAACAATGCCTCTCTTAGTTCTTTCACTGTCAGAGAAAGCTGAACATTGTCATGTAGCAATTCAAGTGGCAATGCAATTCCTTGTCGTACCTGAATGGCTTGCTGCCAATATCCTGTTATTTCCTCTCGCGCTGGCAGTGCATTTCGAGCACGTGCTGGAAGTTCGGCTGCTTGTGTTCCTAACGCCGTAACATGCGCCTTACCAGCCATCCATAAGTGTGCGATTTGCTCTATCATAAAATACACCTACATATTGTATCGCTACATCGTCCGTCCAAGTATTAGCTTGCACATCCTTAGTGCTGAACAATTCGTTTAAACATTAAATCCCAAGTGCCATGCCCTAAACGCTGACCACGTGCCTCAAACTTAGTTAATGGCCGTACATCCGGTCGTATAACAAATCCGGCATCTGCTGCCTGATTAAGTAATAAAACCTCTGCCGCCAATACAGCTAACATATGGTGGGCATAATCTTCCCAATCGGTTGCGCAATGCAAAAAACCATCTAATGCTATTGCTTGCGCCAAAGCAGACACAAATCCAGGTTGAATTAAACGGCGCTTGTGATGGCGTGCTTTAGGCCATGGATCGGGAAAGAACACCTGAACACCAGCTAAACTATTGGGTGCAATACACTGTTGGAACACTTGCACTGCATCATATGGTGCAACACGCACATTGGTAAGCCCTGCTTCATGAATATCAGCAACAAAGCTTCCAATTCCGGCTTGATGCACTTCAATTCCTATAAAATTAACCTCAGGCCTTTCTTTTGCTATTTGAACCAAGGACTGCCCCATACCAAATCCAATCTCAACAATCGTCTCTGCTGTACGTCCAAATATTTCTGTTAAACACCATGGTTCCGCTTGTAAAGGCAGTGCATATTGCGATAGCCACGTGTTTAAACCACGCGCTTGCCTGGGGCTTAAGCGCCCCGCTCTAAGGGTGAAACTTTTAATGGTCCGTGGTATAAAATCACTCATAATGTGCTCAATATTAGTACATAATTATTTTATTATAGCCATATAATGGGCGCTTGTCACCCTTTAAAAATACTTTTTTAATTGCATTCCAATTCATTATTTGATATAAAACGCGACTTATATTTGAATTAAACATTTCGGAGCAGCAGCATGTCACGAATCTGCCAAATTACAGGCAAGCGACCTACCACAGGAAATAACGTATCTCACGCTAACAATAAAACGAAACGACGTTTCATTCCTAACATCCAAAACCACCGCGTTTGGGTTGAAGAAGAAGCACGCTTTATCACCCTAAAAATCAGCACAAAAGGGCTTCGTATCCTTGATAAAGTAGGTATCACTGCTGTGCTCAAAAAACTTCGTGAAAAAGGCGAGAAAATCTAACCTGCAACCAGTAAAAGAGGAATATCATAATGGCCGCAGTAACAATTAAAGTAAAAATGGAGTCAAGCGCGGGAACAGGTTATTACAAAACCACGACCAAAAACCCACGTAATCACCCTGAAAAAATGGAACTCATGATGTATGATCCCGTCATACGTAAGCATGTTTTATTTAAAGAAAAGAAAGTAAAATAGCTTTTACTCACTGGGTGCTATTAAAGCACCCAGTCTGCCGTGTTTTTCAAACCATGCTCAACACAGCTTATTCATCTGTATCATCTTCTTGATAATTATCTTGATGCTTATCAATGTGATTAGAACGATGAGAATCCATTTTTTCTTTGTATTTAATCAATTGCTTATCTAACTTTTCTACCAAATTATCAATTGCTGTATACATATTCTCTGCTTCTGAACTCGCATGCAGTTCACTTTTAGGAATTAACACAGTTGCATCAACAATCTGCCTTAGCTTCTCTACATTAAATGTAATATGAATCGTCGTAATTCTATCAAAATGCCGTGTTAACTTACTCAATTTGTCTTCAGTAAACGCTTTTAAGGCATCTGTTATCTCTACTTGGTGTCCTGTGAAATGAATTTGCATACAACCACTCCTTCGCTTGATTTAATGTGACATACAACAAAACACTTGCTTACCTATAAGTGTAATCCTTTTTTCCTGATTAGCAATTTTAGCACTAGAAAAACACCACGATAAACACACCCAGCTAAATGCCCCTATTGAAATTGTGTTACAATATTTTTCAGAGCACGGTAAATTAAAAGATCGCGAACAATCCAAGCGCCTCCTGCCTATAAAAAATCAATTAGACACAAGCATATTATTTATTGGAAATAAAAAAATGACTCAGACCTTTGCTACGAACCTAACGCATTTATTTAATGAACAAGGCGTCAGTCCTGCTTGTTTGCCAAAACAAGCAATCAAATTAGCTGAAAATTTAGGACAGCTTGTATCTAACGCTACAACCCATTCAACGCTTACCCCGCGATCTAATGTAAGGTGCTGGGGAGGAATACATAAAAATCGATGCCAGGGTTATATCGACGCATCAATTGATTCAGAACAATCCAGTATTGTTTGGCAGTGCCCTGCATGTGGTGATAACGGCACAATCACTCACTGGAAAAATTCTTTTTGGGACCTTGGTGCTCGGTGATCCCTAATGAATTCAGTGTAAAAGGCGCTTTTAGATGAAAAAAAAATTGAATATGCGGTGGGCACAAATAATAGCGATGAGTTTATTTCTTTTCGTATCAAATTTGAATTTAACTGCTATTAATCTGGCGCTTCCCGATATTAGAGCTGCATTACATGTAGAAATTATGGTTATCCAGTGGGTGATGAGCGCATACATGATAACCGCAGGTCTCTTAATGATTTTCGGCGGCCGTTTGAGCGATCGCTTTGGGGCGCCTAAATTATTTGTATGGAGCCAGTTGCTTTGGTGTATGTCATTGCTTGGCTCAACCTATGCTACATCTGTTGAATGGCTCATTATTTCACGCATTATAGGAGGCATGGCTTTTGCATTTGGTTTACCTGCCAGCATGGTGATTTTAATGCGTTCATTTCCTGAAGACAAATTACATATCCCAATCAGTATTAATATGGTTATTACAGGATTTGCCCAAGCGATTGGCCCAACACTGTCGGGTTATGTGCTAACGCATTTGGGATGGCGTTGGATGTTTGGCCTGAATCTGCCTTTAATATTTATCGCACTGTGTATCAGTGCATTACTTCCCTCAGAGCCTGTGCTGCACTCAAAAACAAAGCAGGGAATTATAGCGCTTTTTTTTAATCGCTTATTTGTCTTAATGAATATACTGCGTTCTTTGTTTCAGCTGCTTTATTTTGCTTTGTTTTTTGCTTTACCGTTTTATTTTTTTGATAAATTAAATTTAAGTCCAATTGATGCCGGTTTATTGATGCTATGTTTGACAGTGACTTTTGCATTGGCAGCACCTCTTATTGGTCAGTTAGCTAAGCGATGGGGAGAGCCTCTCTTTATAACCTTGGGCTTCGTACTGCAAGGGTTGGTTTTTCTCATTCTTGGGCATTCCAGCGCACACATGGCGCTCGGATGGCTGATGGTGATACTGATGTTAACTGGTTTCTCCGCAGCCTGTATTTATAGTATTTCAACGATGGTAGCACTTCGTGTGGTTTCACCTGATAAAAAAGGGCTTGCAACAGGTGTTTTTTTTACCAATGCATTACTGGGTAGTGCGTTGGGTGTTACTTTAGGTGGATTCGTTCTTCAGCACTATACATTTTATACTATGATGTCTGTCGGTAGTTTTGTGGCCTGTGTGGGTGTTTATCTATCTTTATATCAATGGATTCAAGTCCCCATATTGAATCGTATATTAATTGGCCGAACAGCCTGGAGCTAATTATCATGAGATTTACCTCAGTCTTGCTAGCTCAGTGTATAGCGACATTAAAAAACGAAGCGCTGTAAAACCTAGGGCCTGTTGACGCTCAATGGCATTCGGTTAAGTAACTATACCCAATACACTTCAAGATGCGAGAGTGTGAATGCTTTAAGCCCTGAGAATACTCCCTCTCCCTCAGCGGAAATAAACGTTAAAACATCAAGATTATTTTAGGGTGAGGGTTGGGGACACTGCCATTAAGTTAAGGATCCTTTGTTTAGAAAACCATCTTTTTGATTCGTTTAAGAAAATTATATGAACGTAAATCAGATCGTTTCTTCCTCATTGGGGATTCACGCTCAGGTCGCTGTAGGATTG
>JAHZKG010000009.1 GCA_022600515.1 Gammaproteobacteria bacterium | reverse complement strand
TGTTGTGATTGATAATGCAAGCTTTCATAAATCAAAAAGCATAAGACAGTTGATTGAAGATGCTGGAGCGAAGCTGATTTTTTTACCGCCTTATTCACCAGATTTAAACCCTATCGAAAAATGGTGGCACAAAATTAAAACGACCATCCGAAAAGTCTTGAGAGATACTGACATGTTATTGGACGAAGCAATGGGAAGTGTTTTGAAAAGTGAGTCTACTTGTTAATGGGTAGCGCTATAAATCATGCCAACTAACCCATGTGCTGATGGTAATAAAAGAACGGACTCTCTCAAATAAAGCACTTAGGCTGCCTAAGCGTTTCCGTACGTTTTGGTACACCTTACAACAAATTTGCTGCACTTGGTCAATCAAAAACGCAAGCATCATCAGCATCGTCATCACAGAGCAAAGGTTTTTATAGCCGTGGCCATAATTGTGTTCAAAATTATAACCTTGGTTTTTGAGCGTGTTGAATGTTTCGTTTTCAATTTTCCACCGAGAGCGCCCAACACGCATAATACGATAGACATTTTCAGGAGAAATTTTAAGCTGGGTCACCCAGCTGAATTTTTGTGTTTTACCGTTTTTTTTTGTTTCTGTGTATTCTAAAACATTCACGCGATAATCATGGTTCGCGTCGTTAAGCGGTACATCAGTGTAATATTGAAAATGATGGTTTGAACCATCATCTGTTACCTGAGTATGTGTTTCTCCAGGTAAATCTTTTATCCAATCAAAAAGATACCGGTGGTCACCAGGCTTAACACCAATAACATACTGCATTTTCAGTGAGTCCAACAAAGATAAATGCGGATAATTTGAGGCCAACCCGTCTTCCACAATCAGCACTTTAAGGTGAGGGTGTTCTCGACGTAAATCAGATAAAAGTCGTTTCGAAGCATTTCTCTCACAATCGTTTTTTGTGGCACCATCACCTTTTACGATGGGCTCAGGCGCTAATGGAATGACTTCCTTTCGTTCTGGATGCACCAAAACCGCGCCTAGCATATGATGATAATAGGTTGTCTCGCCGGTTCGATGATGCTTCTCACAACAATTGTCACAATGTACCGTCTTTGAGGAGTATTGCCCTGTTCCGTCCAGTGATATCGTGTGATATCCATCAAGATAACGAAATTTCTCCAGAACTTTACCACGTTGCAAGTAAGCAAATATTTGCTTGAATGGCCGTCTCAGTTGTCTTGGAGATATCTCATCAAGCCGCTCCCTTAAGCACGTATCGCTCGGTACTTGCTCTACCTTATAAAGCGTCCATAAATTACGACGAATCCATGGGTCTAATGCTTTGTTTTTTTCAAACTGAAGTAACGAGGGGAATTTAAAGCCAAATAGTGCCAGGCCGGACAAATACAATCTTCCCAACTATAAGGTGATCTTTTTATTGGTTTGAAATTTTCTCGGCGCAACCCATGACGAATAATATTAATTAATCCATCTGCTGATAAATATTTTCGCGTAAATCCCACAGCTTACTGTCCTTAGCTCTTAATAATCCCACAATAGTTTACGATTTATTATTTTATATTGCACTCAAAACCTACGTGACTTGGACCTTTTTATTTAGCTAGGGAACTCCTGGTTAGCTTAGCCTTGTCTTGCATTCCTTATTTAGAACAACCTGCAAGCATGCTCAATACTACCGTCAATGCATTGTCTGAATCTATTGCGGCAGGCTTTAATATCATGGCAAGTATTACTGGCGCATTGGTGAGTTTAACTGCCACAATTTCAGGTACAGCATTAGGCGCTGTCATTGGCGCTGTTTTATCCCTTCAATTACTATTCACCGACACCCCTATCAATATGCCGATCGGCTTTTCAGCACGTGCCTGTTTAAACACAACCACGGGTGAAATGAACTCGGTTGATAACGTTCAACATATTTTAAAATCTGAAGCGCACTGGCATGTTAAAATCATCAACGGAAAACATGATGACGTGATTCACCCAGAGGCCTCATTAAACACGGGACTTGGTTTTTCAGATAACCCTGCTCGAGCAAATCAACACGTTAGCGCTAATTTTTCATCTTTTTGGTATAATTATGCCTCTCATTGCGGGCAACTTGAAGATGATGATATTGATGCTGATTTAAGCTACACAATTGCTTCAATTGAACTGGCTGGGTTAATCTAAACTATTTGGGTCAACCTGGCTGCTAGGAATTTTTCGATTTTCGCTCGCCCACTCTCCCAAATCAATGAGTTTGCAGCGGTCGGAACAGAAAGGCCTGAACGCATTGTCATGGTTCCAGGTGTTTTTTTTCTTGCAGATGGGGCAACTGATTTTTTCTTGATTATTGTTCATGATTGTCTTCTTTTGCTTATTTTAGATCACACCAGTATCTCATATAAAACCATAAATTTTCAATCACGCAGCCGCCAGGATCAAGGTTTACATTCCAGTACGTAAGCCCCGATCCCGACGTGCGTTTTTTATCAGCGGCACCCTGCTGGTCGATATTTTGATGCAAGCGTTCCACCATCACACGCCCAAGAAACATCGCCTGTTGAATGCAATGTAGGGGTTAGTAGTAAAGTGCTTTTTTTCCCAACTGCCTCTGTATACATCACAACAATTACGGCGGTTTTGTCGGAAATACTCACCGATGCAACGTTAGATGTGGCCGGTGGGGTTTCGTAGCCTGTTTCAGCCTGTTTTTTAGGTAAGTTATGCGTAATTAAAACGGTTTCTGATACAGCAAGCTTTGCTGCTGAGGCTAAATTAACGCCCTCAATAACACGTGCGCGTGTGGTGTAATCTTGATAAGCAGGAATGGCAACAGCTGCCAAAATACCAATGATTGCAACAACAATCATCAGTTCAATGAGGGTAAAGCCTTGGTGTTTAATTGGGTGTTGCATGATATATCCTCCGTGATATCAGGTGACAAATAAGCAAAAAATGTTTACAATCCGTGACATCTTTTACTTAAATAATATGTTGTTTTTCCAATGACTCGAAAAAAACGTCTTCATGATGCGTTATCTTCTGCTTTATTACCAGTATTTTTTTCACTCGAAGATGAATCAAGTAACCACCGACGCCCCGGGGTTGAAACACACTTTAAAATCACACTGGTTTCAGAGAAATTTCAAAATACTCCCCGCATTGCGCGTCATCGCGTTGTGAACGCTTTAGTAGAACATGAGTTCCAAACGGGCCTTCATGCGCTAAGTCTTCATTTATATACCCCTGACGAATGGAATAAGCGGAACAACTCAGCACCTCCCTCGCCTCGGTGTCACACTAAAACGTCAACTTGACGGCACGCTAAAAATGCCATATCAGACAGGGCCGTTAATTGATCTTGAACCAACTCATCATACGTTGGTGTTGATATCACATAATCAGGCTTAATTGCCTTCGTATTACTCTGTTTCACTTTTGTTTTTGCTTGGTACAGCCAGGAAAGTTTGTACAAAGCATTCGTTTCGTCTAATTGACTCAAAAGAGCATTTCATTCTTTTTCATCATTAAGCCACTCAAATACATATCCCTGCTTTCTAGCAATCAATAAATACTGAACCCATGAAATTTGTTCTACGTTATTTAAATTATAGGCAAACGTTATTGGCTTTAGTGCGAGTTTCACAATAGATGCCACCAATAAATCAACAGGCATCATCTCAAGCATTTCATGTTGACCCACATGAACTTTTCCTAATTGTAACATCCCTTTCAAACGCAGTAAGGTATGATTGCTTTCAGGCTCATAAACACCTTGTTTGCCTGCAATAACATTGCCCGGACGATAGACATGCGTTTCAATACCACGTTGAGATGCGGTATAAAGCAACTGCTCTGAAACCCACTTTGTCGTAAGGTATCCATTTTTATTTAGCAAACTCAGCCCTGTTTCATCAGGACAAGTACTCGAGGTTTGTAAAGGATTGAGTGTACTGACAGCAAGGGTTGAAACAAAATGTACAGCCTTATTTTTAACGCATGTAGCCAAACGAAGTAATTCTAGCGTCGACAGCACCTCGACTTTAGCCATTTTCAAGTGAAAGGTTGTCAACGCTGAAAAACTCTTTATCCTACGGTTCGACTAAAAACATCACAGGGAGTGACTGCATTGCAGTTGATAATTTTTTACATGCACTAAAACATGCGGGCTATAATTTAAGCATTGATGATTTTGGGACCGGTTATTCTTCGCTTGAGCGATTAAAGAAATTACCAGTCACGTTATTAAAAATTGATAAATCATTTATAGAGAATCTTATAGACCATTCGGATGATTACTTTATTATTAAATCTATGATTTCTTTGGCTCACAGCTTGAAATTATTAGTGCTGGCTGAAGGCATAGAAACAAGTGAGCAGCTGAACCTGCTCAAAACACTCAACTGTGACATAGCCCAAGGTTACTTTTTTAGTAAGCCACTCAGCCCCGCTGATTTTGTAAGATTTATTGGCAAGAAAATATCCCTATAATTTAGTGCCCTAATTTTAAACCGCGCTTAATAATGGGAATATCTTTGGCTTGTAGCTGGGTGTTTGATATGTGTTGGTAAAATTGTTGTAATTCAGTATGTGGTTGGCCTAAATAGTGTGTTTGGTAGAGTGTAAACATGGAGCGAATGAGCATACTTTTAATGTCGAGATGCGTTTGTTTTTTATAATAAGCAATAAACGCAGGAATGAGATCGGGGGAGCCATTAAGCCCTAAATAATCCAACAGAAAAATGCGCTTTTTATCTGAGAGGTTTGGATCTTGGGCCAGTGTCCAGGTCGCCTGAATGCTTCTAGGTGTTGTTTTGTTCGCGGGTAAATCATATTTTTCTTTAAATTGCTCGAATGCGGTATCTGCAGAGGGTGTCAGATGCGTATCATGTGCTTTAGGAAAGGCTTTAAATACAAGCCTTGGGAGTGTTTTTCCGCGATAAGTGGGCAGCGTGTAACCCGCATTGTAAAATAAATAATTAATAAACGTATCGCATCGAAAAACAGCGCACCGAGTTGGATTATCTGGTGTGCCTTGGCCTATATGGTAGGTTGCAGAGTCAGTATAAATAGGACAAAGTGCGCGTTGCCTTAGTGCTTCTTTTACAATACGCTCAGCAGCAGGCGTTTGGTCTGCAATACCATATCGACTCCCCCAATAGTGGGGGGCTTGTTTGAAGTGCTCAATGGTATTGATTTGAATGACTTCAATATTATTGAGTACTTCAATGACTTGTTCAGCTGTATCTGAAAAGTGGTTGGCAATGGTCAAGCCAACGTGGCCTGCCCAGCCAAGCCCCGGAACCCCTAAGTCACGCCCTAGAATTTGTGCGGGATAGTACGTGGTTGCGTGGCCGATAGGTGATGCACATAGTGCAAGCGCCAAAAAGGCGTTTTGTTTTCTCATAGTCACTTCCTTGTTTTTTGAGGTTGGTTTTGCTCTAATTTTTACATGCTAAGTATTTGGTCTATTTTTGAAGCGCAAATAAAGTCATTGTGTGACAAGCCTTTTAAGGCATGCGTCATAAAATTCACACGGCAATAATTGTAGCCCAATTCAATATCAGGATGATGATTTTCACGGTGAGCAATCCAGGCAATCGCGTTCATAAAAGCCATGGTTTCGTGAAAATTCTCAAACGAAAAAGCACGATGAATCGTGGTTAAATCGTCTGATACCTGCCAGGTGTTTTCAAGTTGCGGGAGTAGTGCATCAATTTGTTCGTTATTCAGTGGCTTGCCAATGCCTTCGCAAGGCTCACAATGTTTTGTAACTAAATCGTTCATGATACGGTTTCCTTCAGACAGAGTGGTAGGGCGTTTTTGAAGAGGCTTATCGTAACATGAAGATGTTGGGTAGGGCCATAAGAGGTGTATAATCATACGTTAAAATGGTACCAGAATATGGTATTATAAAGAGATGAAAGCCAAACATAAAAAAGTGCTGCAAAGCATATTTGAAACGCCTGTAAATTCCTCCATTGTTTGGAAAGATATAGAGTCCTTACTGATTCACTTGGGCGCTGAGATATCAGAAGGAAGAGAATCAAGAGTTCGTGTAGCACTTAATGGCATTCGAGCCGCCACACCCTAAAAAAGAAACAGACAAGGGTGCTGTTGTCTCTGTAAGGCGTTTGTTGACAGAAGCGGGGATAAAACCATGTTAAATCATCAAGGATATATTGGTCATGTTGAGTTTGATGATGAAAATGAAATTTTTTCAGGTTCAGTTATTAATATAAAAGACATCATTACCTTTCAAGCTGATACAGTGCATGATTTAAAGCAAGCATTTATTGATTCAGTCGAAGATTACTTGGCGTTTTGTAAAGAAAGAAAAGAAAGCCCTGAAAAACCATTTTCAGGTAAATTTAATTTACGTATTCCGCCGGAGCTTCATCGAGAAGCTTATATAGCAGCCAAACAGTCTGGAATGAGTTTAAATTCTTGGGTCTGTGATGTGTTGAAACATGCTGTTTGAGTTATTTCAATAGCAGCTGGTGACCGTAGTAATCAACTGCTATTGAAGGTTTACAAGACTAGAAAACCTTTATTCATGATACGGTTTCCTTTAGACAGAGCGGTAAGGCGTTTAAAAAACGCGTGTTTTGTTCAAATGTGCCAATCGTAACACGGAGGTGTTGGCTTAGGCCATAAGGGGTTAGCGGGCGAGTAATAATACCACGTGCTTGTAAATGTTGGTCGAGTGCTGTGGCATTTCGGCCGCAATCAAACGTAATAAAGTTACCAGCCGTTGGTAAGCTGTTTAACTCGAGTTTATCGAGCACTTGTTTCACTTGTAGCAAGCCTTCTTGATTGAGTTGAATGCTTTTATCTGCAAATGTCTGATCATCTAATGCGGCGATACCAGCGCGCATTGAAGGCAAACTCACGGTAAAAGGCAGCTGAATACGGTGTAGGAGCGCAATAATATCAGGATTGGCTAAAGCATAGCCTAGGCGAAGAGAAGCCAAACCATATACTTTCGAGAACGTGCGTGTTATCACCAAATTAGGATATTTATTCAGCCATGTTTTTGCATGAGATTGCTGATTGGCCGGCGTATATTCATGATAAGCTTCATCAAGCACTAACAGCGTACTTTCAGGAATATTATCTAATAGATGTTCTATGGCTTCAGGCTTTATGATTAAACCTGTTGGATTATTAGGATTAGCTAAAAAAATCAACGCTGTTTTTTCAGTGCACGCATTGATAATGCCGTCAATATCAACTTCCCAGTTAGATTGCAGGGGTACTTTTCGAATAGGAATACCGAGTGTATTGGCCTGTACTTCATAGGTAATAAATGCATAGTCGTGTGTTAAAACATGTTTGTTTGTATGCAGCGCAAAGCATTCAAGTAATAAGTGAAACAAAATATCTGATCCGTTGCTTAGCATAACGGCTTCTTGATGCAAATCGGTATGTTGAGCAAGACGTGCACGAAGTGGGTTTTCTCGTGAAATAGGGTAGGTTGCAATATCGTGTGGCGTAAGTTGTGCAAATGCTTCGAGCACTGTTGGGCTGCAACCCAATGGATTCTCATTGCTGGCTAGTTTGATAACATGATTGATGCCCTGCTCATGGGTCAGTGTGTCAGTTGCTTTGCCAGGTATATAAGGATGAAGTTTCTGGATTCCTGTATGTGGAAGGGTATTATAATCATACGTCATGGTTAGCTTCCTGCTTTTTTAAGACACCTCATCTTATCCGAGTGCTGAGAGGAGTCAAGAATTTGGTGCTATATATCTAATCATTCATGCTAATTTATCTTTCAGTGTCCCTCAGGGTCGGGGTTAATTGATAATTTAAAGGCAGTAAAACCAGTTTTTTATTGATGTCTGCAATGAACTTATCTTTACCTTGGGTATATGATGTGATGTCATGCGGGTACATGCTTGCTAAATGACGCTTTATTTTTTCATATTGTTCTCTGTCATCTTTATTTTGTCTCATCCAATCACGAAACGTTAAATGTCTTTCGATCTCTGGATTATCTATTTCAAATACATGAACATGATGTGTTCGATTGTTTCCTCCTTTTTGAAAATAACGACGTAAAGGAATGCCATATTCTCCTTTGGCTTCATACCCAAGTGCTAGCATGCTCTTATTGGCCGCGAGTCCTGATGCCGCAGCTGAATCAATGTGATTTACTTCAATGCAATTGTCACCCAAAGCTTGCTTGACAAGAAGTGCTTCCTTCTTAAATAAGACTGGCCATCCAGGATGAGACGGTACGATTTTAATTAGCCTTTTGCGCGTCATAACTAGTCTTTTAAGCCCCTTGGATTTTCAACTAAATCTAACCAATTTTGTTTTTATGATTTTTGATCTTCACCCTATTGATTAAAGCAGATAAAGTCTAGGGCGTGTCATCAATTAAAAGTGTGAATTTCCCCCGGCACCTACGCCACCCGGCTTGTCCGGGTGGTTCATGGATGCCGCGGATAAACCGCGGAAAGTAGGCGGGACGGGGGCTGTAGCCCAATTGTCAACATACCCTACTTGATAATGAAACAATTCGACGCCACGTCAGTAATTATTTTCTTAAGAATCAATTAGCCATCTAAAAATGGTGGAAGCGTAAGCCACATCAATTTAAAAGACTCGGAACGATTGAAAGCCCATCTTCGTGAAACAACTTATCTTTATGTCAAAGAGATTTGTGCTTATGTTAAATCCGAGTTCAACCTAACCTATACGTGACGTGGGATGCCGAAATGGTTACAAGCGAACGGTTTTTGTTATAAAAAGCCACATGGTATACCTGTAAAAGCAGATAAGACTAAGCAAGAAGCGTTTATTGAATACTATGAAAAGCTAAAATCTGACCTTCCTAAAGACGAAGTAATTTATTTTTTAGATGCATCGGTACTACCCTAATTGTTTTCAATGGGTAGAGTTATATGATGAGAACCACTGTTTTATTTATGTAACCACGTCCTTAATAGGCCTCCAATTTGTCTTTCCGCTACAAAACATGCTAGCTTCTCTAGCTATTGAGTTAACTTTTTTAAGAATTCAAGCATGCCTCATTTAATATTAGAATGTAGTAGAATGATCGGAAATAAAATTGATTTTAATTCTCTTTTTAAAAAGCTTCATGAATTACTTTCAGAACAATTACCCACCAAAATTTCCAGCTGTAAAAGCAGAAAAGTCATTTATGAACAGGTTTATATCGGTGATGATTTTCTAATGAATGAGTTCATGCACTTAACGGTTAAGATTCTTCCCGGTCGTACGGATGACAAAAAGCAACAGATAGGACAAGAAATATTAACTATTTTAAGTGGCAGCATGAAGCCTTATAATCCAGAAAAAATACAGTTATCCGTTGAGATTTTAGACCTTTCCCCGAGCTATTTTAAGCAACTCTCAGGGGGG
>JAHZKG010000079.1 GCA_022600515.1 Gammaproteobacteria bacterium | reverse complement strand
ATCCTTAACTTAATGGCAGTGTCCCCAACCCTCTCCCTAACATAACCTTGATGTTTTAACGTTTATTTCCGCTGAGGGAGAGGGAGTATTCTCAGCGCTTAAAGCATTCACGATCTCGCATCTTGAAGTGTATTGGGTATAGATCTTTTCGAGTTAAATTCATTTGATCCATCAAAAAAAATAGCGTCCACCCGATCGGAAGACGGCATTGGATAATTCGTTGCTTCATATGCTTCAATCAAAACAAGTAATATACCTAAGCAAACGCCGCAAGACATGTCGCAATTAAAGCACTCGGGAAAAGGCCAAAATACAATAACGACAAGCTATTAATCGATAAGACCCATTGTGTGCTACGTGGCAAGACAATACGTGCGGTATCAATTGCGTCATCAAAATACATGACTTTGATCACACGTAAATAATAAAAAGCGCCAATCACAGCAAACAGCAAGCCCAGTACGGCAACCCATAACAAGCCGGCATCAACCAAGGCTTTAAGTACTAATAATTTCGTTAAAAATCCAACCAATGGCGGAACGCCTGCCATTGAGAATAAAATTAACATCATAAGAAAAGCAAGCCATGGTGCACGCTTATTTAAACCGCGTAAATCGGTAATATTCACCACTTCCGCGCCATTCCGTGACAGCAAGACAATTAATCCGAACGCGCCCGCCGACATCAGCGCATAAATCAAAATATAATATAACGCTGCAGCATACCCCTCAGCTGTTGCAGCCAATACACCAAATAAAGCATAACCCGCATGTGAAATGGTTGAATAAGCCAATAAGCGTTTTATATTGGTTTGGGCTATTGCTAGAAGATTACCAACCCCTGTTGATAATAAAGCAAGCACTAAAATCAACTGCTGCCATTGAATCACTAAATCGCCCCACCCCAAGGTGAACAAGCGTAGCATCATAGCAAGTGCTGCAATTTTAGGCGCTGCACTAATAAATAAGGTTGTACTACTTGGCGCACCGTCATATACATCCGGTGCCCACATGTGAAACGGAACAGCGGTTAATTTGAATGCAACACCCGCGACCAAAAACACTACTGAAAACACCAATAATCCATGATGTGTCTGCAAAATATCGGTTTTTAGTGCCGCTGAAATGCCATCAAAATCTAGTGCGCCTGTTGCTGCAAACAAAAGGGACATCCCATACAGTAAAATACCTGACGCCATAGCCCCCATCACAAAATATTTCATGGCCGCTTCTGCACCATTTGTTTCTGTTCTACGAATGGCCGTCATGGCATACAAAGGCAATGAGAGTAGCTCAAGCCCCAAGTACATTGTGAGTAATGCATGCGATGAGACTAAAATCATCATGCCAATCGTCGCAAACAACGCAAGCACTGTATAATCACCTGCTGGGATATCACGTTCGGCTAAATACTCTCTGCCATAAAATAAGCTTAAAAAAACCGTGATGCCGATAAATATTTTCATCAGATGCGCCATGTCATCGCTTACAAAAGCACCTGAAAATAGCAGCGTTCGTCCCTGGCCGAGTAACAACGTGCTTTCAATCACCACAAGCAATAAACCCACTGACGCCAAGACAAACACCAACGCAGGCCCTCGACGTGGAAAGAATAAATCGCCTAGCAGTGCGATACAAGCCGCTACCAGCATGGTGATTTCTGGAAGCGCTAAATGCATGTTGCTTAATAATGCAGTTGTCATAATTTAACCTTGATTGCTAACTTGAATTTTTAATATCTTCGAGTGGTCGGCTTGTGTAAGCGTTGTACTCACAGATTGATGTACATAATCGAGAACAGGCTGAGGATAAACCCCCATGCCGATAACCATCAACGCAAGTAAAGCATAAGCACTCACTTCAAAGTGAGACAAATCTTTTAATGCGGCTACAGGCTTATGAACAATAGGCCCAAATATGACACGCTTATATAGCCACAAGGTATACGCGGCCCCAATAATCAATGTGGTTGCAGCCCAAAAAGTAATCCAAAATCCCGCTTTAATGCTACCTAAAATCACCATGAACTCGCCTACAAACCCAGAAGTCCCGGGTAAGCCAGCATTGGCCATCGCAAATAACATAAAAAACGATGCGAACACAGGCATTGATTTCACCAGCCCGCCAAAATCACTAATATTACGCGTGTGCATTCGATCATAAATAAATCCAACGCCCGCAAACATTGCACTTGAAACAAAGGCATGTGAAATCATAATAATAATCGCACCTTCTAAAACAAGGCCTGCGCTTTGCAAGTTGTTTGTATCGGCCATCATAAATAAAACAAAACAGCCCAACGTAACAAATCCCATATGCGAAATAGACGAATACGCAATTAAGCGCTTCATATCTGTCTGAATAATGGCAATAAGGCCCACATAAACCACCGCAATCAATGAGAGGGCAATCATTGCCGGCGCAAAGTAATGGCTGGCATCAGGTACAATAGGTAAAGCAAATCGTAAAAATCCGTATGCCCCTAGCTTGAGTAAAACAGCTGCAAGCACAATCGAGCCACCAGCAGGCGCCTCTGTATGTGCGTCAGGAAGCCAAGTGTGCACTGGAAACATTGGAATTTTAATCGCAAACCCAAAGAAAAATGCAATAAATATAAGTATCTGGGCCTTCATCGTTAGATTCAAGGCGTATAAAGCATCGAGGCTAAACGAACCTGCGTGATAGCCCAAATATAAAAAAGCCGCAAGCATTAATACAGAGCCTAAAAAGGTATACAGAAAAAACTTAATGGCTGCGTAAACCCGGTTGTCAGAACCCCAAATACCAATGATTAAATACATCGGAATCAACGTTGCTTCCCAAAAGATATAAAACAAAATCACGTCAAGAGTAGAGAAAACACCGACCAACAGACCTTGCATGATCAGAAAAGCCGAAATATATTGCGGAACGCGTGTTTTAATACTTTCCCATGTGGCAAGCATAACGATAAGATTAGTAAATATACTGAGAACAATCAGTAATAGCGACAAACCATCAATGCCCAAATAATACATCAGGCCCAGTGATGGCACCCACGACACCGACTCGACACATTGCATCCCTGCTTGTGCTGTATCAAACTGCATGATCAGCGGCACACACAAAAACAAACTGGCGATAACAGCCAAAAGCCCCAAACCACGTACAAGATTTGGACGCGCGTCATCTCCCAAAGTAAAAACTAAAACACCCATTACAATCGGAAACCAAATTAATAAACTCAGCACATGCTGCATCTTATCCCCTTCATCATCCCAGCAACAACCAACTTAAGAAAGCCAATAACCCAAACGCCATGACGGCCATATAGTGATAGACATACCCACTTTGAAAGGCACGGCCTTTCAACGCCACCCAACGCACAAATCGTCCGGTACCATTTACCATCGCACCGTCAATTAAACTTTGATCACCTGCACGATAAAATAAACGCCCAAGCCCTTTGAGGCCTTTTACAAAAAACCAATCATATAATACATCAAACCCATACGTTGTTTGAAGCACACGGTACGGCGCTGAAAAAAAACGAACAATACGAGCAGGCACAGTGGGCCATACAATATATGCGAGCCAAGTCAAAATAATACCACTCATGGTGAGCCAAAACACAGGGGTTTCTGGTGCTTCTAGTGCAGCTTCTAACGGCGTTTTAATGCCTTCAGCCGCCAAAGCACTGAGTACATCAAATTGAGGAAACACAGTAATAGCCGTGCCTAGCAAGCCCGGTTTATCAAACAAAATCGGTTGATACAACAAATAACCTAATATCACCGACGGAATCGCAAGTAAAACCAACGGCAGCCAAACAACCCATGGTGACTCTTGCACATGTTCATATGTTTTTTTCGTCATGTTGGGCTTGCCATGGAACGTCATGAAAAAAGCGCGGAAAGTATAAATTGCAGTAACCATTGCGCCTAATGCGACACACACATACGCATACCCACTGCCGGGAATAACGGCCAGTTTTGCAGCCTCAATAATCGTGTCTTTTGAGTAAAATCCGGCAAACGGAGGCACAGCACACAAAGCCAACCCACCAATTAAAAACGTCATATAAGTAATAGGCATTTTTTTCCATAACCCACCCATTTTTCGCATATCTTGTTCATGATGCATGCCGATAATCACAGAGCCTGCCGCTAAAAATAATAACGCTTTAAAGCAAGCATGTGTTAATAAATGAAACATCCCGGCACTAAACGCTGAAGCCCCCATTGCAACCATCATGTAGCCCAACTGCGAGAGCGTGGAGTAAGCAATCACGCGTTTAATATCATTCATCACGATGGCCAGCAAGCCAGTAAATAAAGCGCCCGTTGCACCAATAACCAAGACTAAACTCAGCGCTGTTTCAGAGTATTCAATCAGCGGTGAAATACGAGCCACCATGAAAACACCTGCCGTCACCATGGTCGCCGCATGAATTAACGCTGAAATAGGCGTTGGGCCTTCCATTGATTCAGGCAACCAAATATGCAGTGGCATTTGTGCTGATTTCCCCATAGCGCCTACAAATAAAAGCAGTGAGATCACGGTTAAAACAGACCATGAAGTATCCCCCCAGATGCTAATGGTTTGAGTCGACAAACTAGAGGCTTTTGAAAACACGGTTGCGTAATCCAAGCTGCCGACATAAAGCAGCAGTAATGCAATCCCAAGAATAAATCCAAAATCACCCACGCGATTCACTAAAAAGGCTTTTAAGCTACCCTGCAATGCAGATTCACGTTCAAACCAAAACCCAATTAATAAGTAAGAAACCAGTCCTACGCCTTCCCAACCAAAGAAAAGCTGTAAAAAGCCATTGGCCGTTACAAGCATCAGCATCATAAATGTAAACAACGAAATATAGCTAAAAAAGCGCTGATACCCAGCATCATCTGCCATATAACCAATACTATAAATATGCACCAACAGCGACACAAACGTTACTGTCACCATCATGACCGCTGTTAATGAGTCAACAAGCAATCCAATATGAAACGCATATGCAAAAGGCTTTGGTGCACTTGCCCAGGTATACGCATTTACGTCTAGCGTAGCCCCGCCAACAATCACGGCTTTGGCAACATACACTGCTGCGCCAAAGGCAACTAACAGACCTGTAATTGTTAAGGTATGTGCCCCTCGACGTCCAACGCGCTTTCCGCCAAAGCCTGCCAATATTGAGCCAAACAAAGGGGCTAAAACGCAAAGCCAACTTATTTCTAATAAATTCACGTGGCTATCCTTTCAACTGATTTATTTCATCCACCGCAATACTGCCACGATGACGATAAACTAATAAGACAATGGCAAGCCCAATGGCTGCTTCTGCGGCTGCAACTGTCAAAATGAAAAATACAAACGCTTCGCCATGATGCCCACCATGAGCCGAAGAAAAAGCAACAAAATTCGTGTTCACAGCCAATAGCATCAGCTCAACACAAATCAGTAGTGTAATCACATTACGTCGATTAATAACCATACCGAACAAACTAATAGCAAATAAAATACCACTCAAAATAAGATAGTGTGTTGCAGGGATCATATTTTTTCCTCTCCGGATTTTTCTGCAACCATGCGCACAAGCGTGACGCGATCGTCTCGTTTTGTCATGATCTGTTTTGCGACATCTTGTCGCTTACCTGGCCGTGGCACGCGATGCGTTAATGTAATGGCTGCAATAATAGCCACCAATAAGATCATTGCCGCAAGCTCGAAGGCTAAAACATCGTCGGTATAGAGCACCATACCGAGTGCCACTGTATTCGATACGTCTGGTAGCGTGTTTGATAATGCATTAACACTCAGGCTTAACCCTTGCTTGGGAATGGCTTGCACTAATAATCCAATAAATAAGAAAATACCTAAAATAGCCCAAGGCAAATAACGCTTGAGTGATCTTTTCATTGTTTCGGTATCAATATTTAACATCATCACAACAAATAAAAATAATGTCATGACGGCACCAACATATACCAAAACAAGCACCAAAGCTAAAAATTCGGCTTGTGCAAGCATCCACAAAACAGCTGAACAAAAAAACGTTAAAACTAAAAACAACACCCCTCGCACGGGATTACCTTGGATTGCAGCAAAAAAAGCGGCCACTACCGTGAGGGCTGCAAACACATAAAAAATATTATTAAGTAACACATCGTGCATAGTAACCCTCTTTTACTTTTATTTAATATGATTAAATTTTATTACATTTTATTAAATTACCGATATTTGGCATCGACTTCTCGGTCTTTAGCAAGCTGTGTTTCCATTAAATCACCCACAGCCAATAATTTTTCTTTGGTCATAATATTTTGACCCCTTTCATCCATATGATAATGATGAATCGGTGTTACAACGATTGAATCAACCGGGCATGACTCTTCGCATAAGCCACAGTTAATACACTTAAACATGTCAATATCATAACGCGTGGTGCGTCGTGAACCATCATCTCGTGGTTCAGCGTCAATCGTAATAGCTAACGCAGGACACACCGCTTCGCATAATTTACAGGCAATACAGCGTTCTTCGCCATTGGGGTAACGCCTTAAGGCCAACAACCCTCGGAAACGCGGCGATAAGGGCGTTTTTTCCTCTGGAAATTGAACCGTTATTTTTTTCTTAAAAAAATAACGACCTGTAACACGCAACCCTGACAAAAGCTCCAAAAGTAAAAAGCTTTTTACGTAATGCTTTGCATAGCGGTAGATTTTTTTCATTCCAAAAGCCTCTTTACTTATGAAAACCAAGGGCCAATTTTTGCTACAACCATCAGCGCTGTAACAATCACCCAAACCAAAGTGACGGGAATTAATACTTTCCACCCCAAACGCATGAGTTGATCATAGCGATAACGTGGAAACGTTGCCCTGATCCACAAATACACAAATATAAAAAAAGAAATTTTTAATAAAAACCACACCAGACCCGGCACAAAGAAAAACAGATCATTTAGTACTGGTATGCCTTGAAAAGGTGAAAGCCATCCGCCCAGAAAAAACAACGCCAGCATGGCAGAAATCAAAAGCATGCTGGCATATTCAGCCATAAAAAATACCATAAAGCCCATTGCACCGTATTCCACATGGAATCCTGCAACAATTTCTGATTCACCTTCCGCCAAATCAAAAGGGGCTCGGTTGGTTTCTGCGATACCTGCTATCCAAAAAGCCACAAAAAGAGGCAGCAACGGAACCATCCACCAATGGCTAACACCACCGGTTTGTGCCAATACAATATCCGTAATATTCATGCTGTTTGAGGCCAGTAACACACCAACCAATGCAAAGCCCATTGCAATTTCATATGACACCGTTTGGGCAGCACTTCGCAATGCGCCGAGCATGGCATATTTAGAATTTGAGGCCCAACCTGAAATTAAAATACCATAGACGCCAAGGGAACTCATCGCGAACAAATACAAAACCCCTGCATTCATGTTTGCAAGGACAAGGCCTTGATCAAATGGAATCGCAGCCCAACCGGCCAAAGCAGGTCCAAGTGTATACAGTGGCGCCGTCACAAATAAATATTTATTCGAGCGAAACGGCACAATCAGCTCTTTCTGAAGCAGCTTAAACAAATCGGCAAAAGGCTGTAATAGCCCTCGAAATCCTACGCGATTAGGGCCAATACGTAATTGAATATATCCAATTACTTTTCGCTCAGCATAGGTTAAATAAGCTACTGCTATCAAAAGCGGTAACACAATCACAAGGATCTTAATAATGATCCACAAAAGTAGGCTAACGTCCCGTAACATGATTTATCCTAAATTAGCGCTTAATCGTTATGGAAGAAAAGGCGTGACCTAGGTCCACCGTCTCAGACATGGCGCATGCGACCCATACCACACCCGGTGCAATACGTTCATCACATTCCAGCGGCAATGTTATCTCAATATCACCTTGAGATACAGTGGCCGTTTCATCTAAATCAAACGTTTTTGCCGTTGTTGGATGCACTCGAATGCTTGCTTTATCTGCTGCTGCACTGGTTTGCAAGGCACTTGCATGCCGCACCATCGGATCAATACGATACAACGGCCATTCTCCCACGCGGACCAAACTATCCTCTGCAAGCACTTCTGCTGCAGGCAACGCTTCAGGATAAAAATAAGCCTCAGTGGGTGAGTCTACCAAACTAAATGCCGCTTTAATTTGCGTTAATACCTCTTCTGTCGAGGTATAATCAAAATCTTTGCAATGCAAGATATTACCCAGCACGCGTAATATTTTCCAAGCAGGACGTGCCTCACCCTGCGGGGCAACAACACCTTTTACCGTCTGCCAGGTCTTATCAATATTAATATAAGTCCCTGACGTCTCTCCAGGCAATGCCATCGGCAACATGACATCGGCACACTCTAAAATAGACTCTGTCTGATAACCTGTTAAAGCCACAACAAATTCTGCGGCAAGCATTGCTTGCCTTGTGTTCGATGGATTTGCAATATCAAGGCTTGGGTCAAGTCCCATTAAAACATATGCTTTTAGTTTTGCGAGTAAAGCATCTTGCATTGAGAGCCCTGGTTTTTCAGATGCTCGACCAAAAGGTTGCCGATGCGGAAGCATGCCTGCAAGCCATGCGCCAGCACTGTTTGAACCGGCTGTTAAACGCAAATGCTTCGCGCCACTTAAAACCCCAATCCAATGTGTTAACGTCCGGAGCAATGCCGCCTCTGGATGATTTTCAAACAAAGCGCCCGTTACAATCACCGCTTTTGATTGTTTAAGGGCTCGAGCAAGCGCTTTCAGTGGTTTAGTGTGTGCTT
>JAHZKG010000078.1 GCA_022600515.1 Gammaproteobacteria bacterium | reverse complement strand
ACATGTAGTGATGAATGCATTACGTAAGGAAAAAACGTGTAAAAAAGGCGTGAAAGCTAAGCGCTTCAAAGCAACGCTTCAAGCTGAATATGCGCAGAAAGTGCTAGATGGTATTTTTTGAGCACTCATGCGTTTGCCCTGCATTATTACCGAGAAAGAATATACTGAATTTTTGTCTTCTATTTATTCGGTTAGTTCCGCGATGAAGTATGATTTAAAACATTTAGCTAAGCCTGATTTTTTAGAAAAATATGGACATCTAAGGCCTGGAACCTATGATATTTTATCTCCGAGGTATGATGAAAAACCTGATTTTTATTTTGATTGGGAGAATGAGCCTCATGTCGAAGAACAAAAAGAGTCGGTTTCTTTTTCGTTGACCATACAACAGTTGCGAAAAATTCAAGAATATATTGATAAAGATGGCTTACAAGTTAATGTCTTGGAATTGCTTGAATTTATTAAGCTTGCCATTGAGTCGCGTGAGCACTCTAAATTTATTTTTAGTCGAAGTGTCAGTGAGTTTTTGAAAATCTTTACCGCATTTTGTTTGGAGCATGGTATCTCACGTGAGGACAGTGCTTTTATTAATTTTTCTGCAATTCGGTCGTTATATACTTCTAGTATTGAGCCAGAGGAGTTTTTGACAAATAGCCTCGAACTGGGCAAAAAAAATCACGTAATCACATCAACAATTACGCTTCCTCCTTTAATCGTGCATCCATCACAAATTTGGGGTTTTGAGTTATCAGAAACTTCCCCTAATTTTATTACCCAAAGAGCGGCTACTGGTGAGGTTGTGGTTGGGGAGATTCAAAAGCAATCTATAATGAATGCAATCTTAATGATTTCCAATGCCGATCCAGGATATGACTGGATTTTTTCGCATGAAATTGCAGGGTTTATCACTCAATACGGTGGTGTAAATTCTCATATGGCGATTCGTGCTGCTGAATTAGGTATTCCTGCTGTTATTGGTGTAGGAGAAGTTAAATTTAATCTTTGGAGCAAAGCAAAGAAATTACATATTGATTGTTTAAATAGACAAGTTCAGCAGATCTGATGCTTATTGCAACCACTCAAAGAACAGAAAAACATGTTAAATATAATGAAACTAGAGATGCATTGGATAAACGTTGGTCTGACTTTCTAAATGCTTGTCAGTTGACCCCCTTACTTGTCCCAAATCATTTTAAGTCAGCTCAAAAACTAGTTGAAGATGTGCTTTTCCAAGGTGTTTTATTGACAGGTGGTAATGCTTCGCCTTGTAGAATAGAAGTGGAAATTTTACTGTTAGAATTTGCAATACAAGAGAATTTACCGGTGTTTGGTGTGTGTCATGGGATGCAATTTATTCAACAATATTTTGGGCTTAAGCTTTTTGAAGTATCAGGGCACATAGAAGAAAAATTGGAAATCATGATCAATGGAAAAGTGGAAGAAGTTAATAGTTATCATGATTATGGAACGAACCAAACGACGGAAGATTTATTAGTATGGGCAAAATCAAAAGATGGTGTTATCAAAGCGATTAAGCACTGTTACTTACCTATTGTAGGGATTATGTGGCATCCTGAAAGATGTGTTTCATTTAAGCTTCGGGATATCCAATTAATTCAGAACTTTTTTTCGGGAGCGTTGGACAAATGCGAGCAATTATATTAGCTGCAGGATGTGGTAATAGAATGGGTGAATTAACGAAAGATTACCCAAAGGCAATGTTACCTCTTCACGGAAAAGCATTAATTGAATGGCAAATGAATGCATTACAGGGAGCAGGGGCTACAGATATTTCGATTGTCAAGGGGTATAAAGGAGACATTTTTTCTTACCCCGTAACTTATTTTAATAATGAGCGTTGGAAAGAAACCAATATGCTCTCCACCTTATTATGTGCAGATGAATGGTTAAGTCAGGACACTTGCGTGGTGAGTTATGCAGATATTGTGTATCAAGCTGAGGCGGTTAAAAAGCTTCAAAATTGTTCAGGAGATATCGCGATTACATACGATCCTAATTGGCTAACCTTATGGCAGCAGCGGTTTGATGATCCATTAAGTGATGCTGAAATTTTTAAGTTTAAAGATAATTTATTATTGAATATTGGAGGGAAAGCGACTGGATTGCATGAAATTACTGGGCAATACATGGGGTTATTAAAATTTACAGTTGATGGCTGGAAAAAAGCAAAGTCTTTTTTAGAGCAATTCTCTACAGCCGAGATTGACAAGATGGATATGACAGCGCTTTTAAACTTAATGTTACTGAATCAGCATGAAATTTCTGTTGTGCCGATTAATGCACCATGGTGTGAAATAGATAATTCGACTGATTATAAAATTTGTCAGAAAATTTTTAGTGAAGCGCTCGTTTTTTCTGACTGAATGAGTCATAAGGCGTAATTATCAATCAGCCTAACACCATCAATCATCACGGCTGCAAGCCTGCGGCCTTGATGTTCTTCTATGTATTCAATAATAACGCCTAATTTTTTGAGCTCTTTTTTTACTTGTTCACAGGAAGTTGCTTGGTGAAATATTTCAGCAAATAGATTAGCTTGCTGATGTCCGCTTGGGCTTAGTCGATGATTACGAGAGCTTAATGCCAAACCACTGGGCTCACGAACAGTGGGACAAGCACGCAATTCTATATCTAAAAAAAATGCATCAATCATGCCTTGAATCAGAGCGAGCTGCTGATAATCTTTTTCACCCAAATAAGCACGGGTGGGTTTAACCAAATTAAATAACTTCATGACAACGGTTAATACCCCTGTAAAGTGCCCTGGTCGATGTGCCCCTTCTAATAAGAGGCTTTCTTCAGTTTCGTTCACTTGGTAGCGATAATTATCGGAATATATATCGGCTTGATTCGGAATTAAGCAATAATCCACGCCGGCCTCAGTGAGCTTTTGAATATCCGCTTCGAGTGTACGAGGGTAGTTGTCAAAGTCAGAAGGATTATTAAACTGTGCTTGGTTCACGAACAAGCTCACAATAGTTTTTTTATTCTCATAGAGGCTTTGTTGAATTAAGGCCATGTGGCCTGCATGCAAGTTCCCCATCGTGGGAATAAAGCCAAGCGGCATGTGCTCGGGGAGTTCATTCCGAGCAGCACGCCATGCGTTGATATTATCTTTAAAGAGTTCCATGTATGTTAAACCTTATCTTTATAGCAGTGCTCAGGTGCGGGGAAGGTTTGGTTTGAAACTTCAGCTGCATAAGCATTAATGGCTTGTGTGAGTAATATTTTGCCTTCGATAAATTGCTTGACAAAGCGAGGGTTGCATTCGGTTTGAAGGCCTAATAGATCGTGCCACACTAAAATTTGTCCATCTGTATCAGGGCCTGCACCAATGCCTATGGTTGGAATGGTGAGTGCTTCTGTAATCTGGCGCGCAAGGGTTGCGGGCACACATTCAATCACAAGTGCAAAACAGCCGGCAGCTTCTAATGCTTTTGCATCAAGCAGTAACTGTTTGGCGGCTTCATTTTCACGGCCTTGTACTTTGTAGCCTCCGAGTTGATGAACTGACTGAGGAGTTAAGCCAATATGTCCTATCACCGGGATGCCCGCTGTTGTAATGGTCTGAATAAGTTTGCAGATGTCTGCATCAGCGCCTTCAAGTTTAATGGCTTCAGCACCGGCCTGCATAAGGCGTTGTACGTTTCTCAAGGTATCTTCAGGTGAAATGCGATACGCTAAAAAAGGTAAATCACCGACAATAAATTGCTGGTCCAAGCCACGTGCTACGGCTTCAGTATGTAGCACCATCATATCCATGGTCGCCATGACGGTGCTTGGGTGCCCGTGAACGGTCATGGCAACGGTGTCGCCGACCAAGACAGCGTCAATGGTTGAATCTGAAATGGTGCGGGCAGAAGGGTAATCGTAACAGGTAATAAAGGTTATTTTTTCTTTGGCTGCTTTTTTACGCTTAAAATCGTGAATGTTCATGGTGTTTCCTTAGTTCAGTCACCGCTCAAGGTTTGAGTCGATGCATGGAGTGATCATAATGGTTTGGTTAAAAAATGCAAATGGCGCCTGGCGCATGAGCTTGGTATGATGATGGTTTAGATGCATCTGGATACAAAAGCATGACAGACCAGCCTTTAAATTTAAGTGCATTATGGGATACGGCAGGGGCGCATTATGGCATGTTGCCTGGTGTGGGAGGCATGCTTGAAGCCTGCCTTACTATTCCTGAGGAAAAAAAAGGGTCGTATGTTGCGTTATTGGGGCATCCACACTCGCTGAAAGGCGGGAGCATGCAAAACAAAGTGGTAACAACACTTGCGCGTGTTTTCCGAGATTTAGGTATTCCGAGTCTGCGATTTAATTTTCGTGGCGTTGGCGCATCTTACGGTGCTTATGATGCAGGTATTGGCGAGAGTGAAGATATGCTGGTGCTTGTCCGGTCTATACAAGTGATTTTTCCAGACATCACATGTTTATTTGCGGGATTTTCGTTTGGGAGCTTTGTGGCTTATCGTGCGGCGGCACAAATGCCTCATGGGTTGTTATTAACCGTGGCACCTCCCGTGAATCATTTTAATTTTACAGCCTTTGAAAAGAATCCTAAGCCCTGGATAGTCGCGCAAGGGGATGAAGACGAAGTCGTGCCAGCCGAATTGGTTCTTGAGTTTGCATCCAATCGCGAAATTGAAGTGCTTGAGTTTGCTGAGACAGGTCATTTTTTTCATGGAAAACTCACAGCATTTAAAACGCAGCTCTTAGATGTTTTGGATGATCTGCTGATATGAAGTCGTTGTTGGCTTATTATGAAGCTGCGATTGCGGCAGGCGACATTGTTGATTCGTTTAATCAACGGCAGGTGCTATCTAAGCTGCAGGATATTACAAAAGCAGTGGATGCTTCGCATTCGCCGAGACACTGGTGGTCACGATGCGCACGTCGACCCCAAGGGCTTTATTTGCATGGGCCGGTCGGCGTCGGAAAAACGTATTTAATGAATTTGTTTTATCAACACTTACCCGAGCGACATAAAGAACGGTTTCATTTTCATCATTTCATGCAGCATGTGGATGAAGCCTTACGCACACACCAAGGGCACTTAAATCCTTTGCGAGAGATTGCAAAGCGTATTGCGTGTGATGCGCATGTATTGTGTTTGGATGAATTTTTAGTAGAAGATGTGGCCGATGCCTCTATTTTAGCTGGGCTTCTAGAGGCTTTATTTGTTGAAGGCATTATTTTGGTGGTAACGGCTAACACCAAGCCGGATGATTTGTATGAAGACGGGCTGCATCGAGAGCGATTTTTGCCGGCAATTGCCTTACTTAAGCAGCACTGTGATGTCGACTGCTTGGATGATCAGCGCGATTATCGCATGGGGCGGGATATTGCGCCGGAAGCTTACTTTTTTCCGGAAAATGAGGCGCATGAGGCCGAGATGCTGGCGCAATTTAAATTATTCTCTGTAGGGACTGAGCTAAAAGAGGCAGGCGAACTGACTGTACAGCAGCGTAGCATTGCTTATGTTCGAGAGGCAGGGCGCGCGGTGTGGTTTGATTTTGATGTCATTTGCAACTTACCCAGAAGCCAGCTGGATTATTTGGAGCTTGCAACGCGATTTAATGCCATTTTTGTGAGTCATGTGCCAGCAATAGGTGAAGATGAACCGGGACGGGCTGTGTTGTTTATTCGTTTTGTTGATGTGATGTATGATGCAGGCATTCGCTTGGTTTTGTTGGCGGCGGTACCTACTGAAATGATTTACTTAAAGGGGCCCATGGCGAAGATGTTTGAGCGAACCTTGAGTCGGCTGCGCGAAATGCAATCTCCGGATTATTTAAATAAAGCGCGGGTTAAAATTGGGTGAATTTGATTAATTAATGTAAAAAATAAGAATGATTCTCAATGGCGTTTGTGGTAAGCTTATTTTTATTCAAATATAAAGGTTGTATGGTATGCCACTAACAACAACAGACTTAGCCCGTGGTGACTGTGTGCAGTTGGTTGAATTTGGTAAGACAGAAGCAGACTATCGGCGCCGACTATTTTCCTTTGGGTTAACACGCGGTGTGACAGTGCATGTGGTGCGACGTGCGCCGCTGGGGTGCCCAATACAGTTGAATGTGCGCGGAACAGCGCTGATGCTGCGCGCGGCGGAAGCCTCGCATTTGTTGTGGGAGCGGGTTTAATGCGGTGTTTGTTGGTTGGTAATCCAAACGCAGGAAAAACAACGTTATTTAATACATTAACCAATGGCTGTCAGCGTGTTGGTAATTGGTCGGGTGTTACGGTATCTGAAACAGTCGGGCAGGTGCAGTTAGGGCAAAAGCAGGCTGAGCCGATTGAATTGATTGATTTGCCAGGGATGTATGCGTTAGATACAGCATCACGGACAGCCCGAAAAGATGAACACATTGCAGCGCAGCGCATTATTGCTGAAAAAGCGGATTGCTTGGTTAATATAATTGATGCCAGTCAATTGGAACGACATTTATATTTAACCAGTCAGCTGTTAGAGCTTAAACGCCCGATGGTGATTGTCTTAACCATGATGGATGAAGCAGGCAAACGAGGGATTGAAATTGATATCAATCAATTATCTCAAACTTTGGGTTGCTCGGTGGTTGATGGCTCGCGAGATACTGCATCGGATGCTGTCATTACAGCGTTACAAATGAAAGTTAAAATACCTAAGCCCTTGAAGCGTGCCCTCGTATTAGATAATGCGGCTAAAGATGATGAGGCGACTGAACTAGCCAAGATGGATGCACGCTATACAGCCATACATGCCTTGGTGTTACAGGTTGAAACACGCACAGTGGCGTTGCGAGAGCAGTTAACGGAAAAACTTGATCGTATTGTATTACATCGCTGGTTTGCTTTTCCTGTTTTTTTTGGCGTGATGTATGCACTTTTTTTCTTGGTGGTCACGATAGGCGGATTCTTCCAAGCGCAATTCATGCAGCTATTTGATACGGTCTTGATACAGCATACTGAGTCGTTATTGCATGCATTAGGATGCTCCAGTGGGATAACTGCGTGGCTAACAAACGGGTTTGGGCTCGGTCTTGCGACCACATTGTCGTTTATTCCTGTGATGGGGGTGATGTTTTTCTTACTGGGCTGCTTGGATGAGTCAGGGTATATGGCGCGTGTTGCTTTTATTATGGATAGAGCCATGCAATTTCTAGGGTTGCCAGGAAAAGCATTTGTTCCGTTGATTGTCGGGTTTGGGTGTAATGTACCGGCGGTGATGGCTGCCAGAGCACTAGACTCAGAGCGAGATAGACGGCTTACCATTCTCATGAGCCCGTTTATGTCGTGCAGTGCACGACTCACAATCTATACGGTTTTTGTAACCGCTTTTTTTCCACACGGCGGCTATAACATTGTGTTTTCGTTGTATTTGTTTGGCATGTTGATGGCGATTTTAACCGGGTTACTGTTGCGTAAAACAGTATTTCCTGGTCGTGCCTCACCCCTATTATTAGAGTTGCCGGTTTATCATATGCCCGTTTGGCGTGTATTGCTGCGTACCACAATGCGTAAGCTTCGCGTGTTTTTATGGCGTGCAGGTAAAGTCATCGTGCCTGTTTGTATGGTGCTTGGAGCGCTTAACGTTATTCAAATAGGCTCACATGAGTCACTGTTGGTTGTGTTAGGGCATGGTTTGCAACCGCTGTTTGCGCCGATGGGAATATCACCTGAAAACTGGCCTGCTGTGGTTGGATTAATCACCGGCATGCTTGCAAAAGAAGTGGTGATTGGATCACTGAATACCCTGTATGTCAGCATGGATGGCTTATCTGCTATGTTTGATGGTGCGGTGGGGGCTTATGCTTATTTGCTATTTATTTTGCTGTATGTGCCTTGTGCCTCAACGGTTGCTGTTATAAAAGACGAGGCGGGTTCTCGCCTGATGTGGTTTTCTGTGCTTTGGTCAATGATTTTGGCGTATGGAACAGCTGTTTTATTTTATCAGTTGGGAACAGCGTCTCAACATCCAGAGCAGTCTATGGAGTGGGCATTGGGTGTGTGTGCTTTGTTTGGCGGATGTATTTATATGATGCGAGCAGGTGGCTTGCCGGGAGGTCCTCGTGCTTTTCGTACTTCGTGATTATTTGGCAAAAGAAAAATATGTGAGCCTTGAGCAGGCGGCACGCTGTTTGAAAATAGATGCGACAGCACTGGAGCCGATGTTTGATTTTTGGATTGCGCGAGGGGTTATTTTGCCGAGTGTCTCGGAAAAATCATGTGGTGCTGTTTGTAAGGGATGTCAGCCGAAGGCCGCAAAGTACTATCAATATGCGGTGTAAGTTTTTTCGAAAAAAACCAGCAAATAGCGTAGCAGAACTTGTTATTTTGAGTATGATTCGATAGAGTTTACGAACTTTCGCGATTTGTGAAAGCTTAATTAATGAGAACAGGGTTGTTCGGTGATGCGCAGTGATTAAAAATGTTTTAATTCTTTGTATCGGTAATATTTGCAGGAGTCCTATGGCTGAGGCACTTCTTGCCGCTGCTGTTGAAGAAAAAAATCCGGATGTTGTTGTTAGTTCAGCAGGGCTAGGTGCCTTGGTTGGATATACGGCGGCAACCAGCTCTCAAGAACTGATGCAAGCGCGCGGCATTGATATTTCGGCGCATCGTGCACGTCAAGTGTCACCCAATATTGTTTTTTCTTCAGACTTAATTTTAACCATGGATACCAAGCAGCAACAGCAACTTGAACAGCAGTATTCAGGTGTGCGTGGACGCGTGCATCGCATTGGAAAGTGGGAGGGATATGATATCCCTGATCCGTTCAGGCGCCCTAAAGAAGCTTTTGAGCAGGCATTAATATTGATTGAACAAGGGATTGATGAATGGCACAGGAAGTTGTGGACTTAAATAAGCTTAAAAAGCTAGGTATAACAGCGTCAGCACTCGCATTAAGTGCTTGCAATGGGCCGGGTATTACCGTGTTACCCGGTATGCAGAACATGAGTACGTATAAGATGCGTAAATATGTGAAGCAGGAACGCATACATGTTCAGCCAACCCTTATTCCCATTACACCGGCTTTAATTCAAGACCAACAAATTAATACATATTTTTATCGTGTCGCCTTGTCTGATGTGATCAATGTCGATGTATGGAAACACCCTGAATTTTCATATGGCTCGCAAAGTGTTCTGATGGGCGGAAAATCGGGGGGGGCTGAGAGTGCAGCAGGGGGCTCTGGCTATTTAGTTGATCCTAATGGACGTATCTATTTCCCATTGGTTGGTTATCTTCATGTTGCGGGTAAAACCGTAGATGAAATACGCGTGTTAATTACGAAGCGATTAGAACGATATATTCCGCACCCAGAGGTGAATGTGCGGGTGTCTGATTTTCGTGGGCAAAAAATCTATGTGTTGGGTGAGGTTGGAAAAAAAGGGTTTCTACCTATCACGGATCAACAAATGACAATTGCAGATGCGCTGGCGTTGTCAGATTGGTTTGACCCCAAATATGCAGACACCAGCCATATTTATGTGATTCGCGGCGACTACACACACCCTGAAATTTTTTGGTTAAATGCAAAAACACCGGATAAAATATTACTTGCAGAGCACTTTAGTTTGCAACCTAAAGATGTGCTTTATGTGTCTGTGGCGCCAATTCCGCAGATGAATCGTATTTTGGATCAGTTATTACCAATTGTTCAGACCGTTTGGTTCACACAAAGTGTGATTAAGCAGTCGAGCAATAATATTTAAATATGCTGTTGGTTTGAGCGATTGCATTAAATTAATGTTTGCAAGATTAAGAAGGTGTTGATGATATGAATAAGATGTTAAACCAACCTAATTATACGCCTTCGCATGATAGCAATACCTATGAAATTGATATAACCGCTATTTTGCATGAGCTTTGGAAAAATCGCTGGATGTTGCTTTTGCTTGCATCGATTGGTCTTGGATTAGGATTTTTTTATAGCTTAAGGCAGCCTCTACAGTATGAGTCGAGCGCACTGCTTCAGGTTGATACTAAACAATCGGGTGTCCTCTCAGGGAGTCTTGAGTCATTTGCAGGTAATAATCGAGCAAACTCAGTACAAACCGAGATGACCTTACTTCAATCTCGATTTGTCTTAGAGCCTGTGATGAAGTCTTTAGGTCTTGATATTCATGTGTCACCGCAATTAACAACACTCAAAGAGCGTTTATTTCCCTGGCTTAACAAAAAAAACTTGTCTGTTCCCATGTTTAAAGTGCCGGAGTCTGAGCTGAATCAAACGTTTCAATTAATGGTTGATAAGCCAGGGCATATTAGTTTGTATAATGAAGAAGATGACTTGGTGTTATCTGGAAAAATAGGAGAAGTGATCAGCACAGCTGATGGAGCATTTCAGCTTGAAACGGTTAAAAATTTAGTTCCTGAAGGTACCCGGTTTAGTCTCAGCAAGCGCTCTGTTCTTGCGGGTGTTAGAGAGTTAGCTTCGCGACTGCACGTGAAGGAAATGAGCGATCAAAAGCAGAAGTTTGGCGGGGGAACCGGCATTTTAGACGTATCGCTAACAGGCACTAACAAAAGAGAAGTGGTGCGTATCTTAAATGCTGTTGTAGACGAAGCGCGAGAACAAAATGAAAGTAAACAAACGAGAGAAGCGGATAAAACACTTGCTTTTTTAAATAAGCAACTGCCTAAAAGTAAAAAAGCATTAGGAGCAGCAGAAAACGCACTAGCGCAATATAAAGCAAAAATGGGTAAAACTGGATCTAAACCACAAGCACAATTTTTGTTGCAAGAATTAACGGCTTTGGATCAGCAGCTTAGCGCTTTTGAAATTGAAAAAATTCAAATGAAAGCTGAATATAAACCCGCACATCCAGCCTGGATGGTTTTAGACAATAAAGTAAAAGCCTTGAAAGAGCATCGAGACAAGGTGACCGAGTCGTTAAAAAGCCTTCCGGCATCAGACCAGGCTGTGGTTCATTTAATGCGTGACCTAAAAGTCAAAGAAAAATTTAATCTTTTGTTATTGAATAGCATTCAAGAGCTTGAGGTGCGTAAGGCTGGCATCATGAGTGGGATTAATATTCTGTCATATGCTGTTTTACCTGATGGCGCGCTGCCAACACATAGTAAATTTAATGGGCTTTCAGGTGTTGCTTTAGGGTTTATGTTGGGTGTTATGATTGTTTTTGCACGTAAGTTGCTTTTGCCTCGTGTGGACGACCCGCATTGGACCGAGCGTCAGTTAAACTTACCTAATGTCGTGACGCTGCCTTATTGTAAACAACAGGTTGAAAACGATGAAAGAAAAGAGATGCGTATTACGGATGAAGTGACGTTATTGGCTAAAACTGTGCCTAAAGATTTAACGATTGAAGTGTTACGTAGTTTGCGGACCAGCCTTCATACGACATTGGCTTGCGCTGACAATAATTTAATTAGTATTTTGGGTGTGTCTCCTAATGTCGGAAAAACATTTGTATCTGCAAATTTAGCGTATTTACTTGCAGTCGGCGGAAAACGTGTGCTTGTAATCGATGGTGATTTAAGGCGGGGAACATTGCATCAGGCCTTTGCGCTTTCGGCCTCGCCTGGGCTTGCTGATGTTTTAGGGAAAGACTTTCCATTGGATTTAGCATTGCGTCCTACCTTTCATGATAATTTAACGATTTTATCTCGTGGAAGCTATCCGAAAGACCCGGCTGAACTGTTAACAGGTGAAGCATTTAAGCTGTTGGTTAAAAAACTTTCTGAACAGTATGATTTAGTGTTGTTTGATACCGCACCTGTGTTGCTTGTAACGGATGGTGTTGTGATTGGATCGCTTTGCGCAACAAATTATTTGGTTGTTGGTGCGGGTGAGCATTCACCTAAAGATCTTGAATTAGCAATAAAGCGGCTTGAGCATAACGATGTGCGTGTAACCGGTTCTGTCTTTAATTTTCATCGTGAAGCAGATGGAAAAAATAGCTATTACTATAACTACAATTATAGTTATAACTATAACAATAGTTACTATGCTCATTCTGAAGATGAATTACTTGAGGATAATGCAGAGCGTGTTGATGAGTGATTAAAAAACGGCACTAGCGAGGCTCTTACCGCCTACGTACCCCGCTTTATGCAGGGTATCCAGTGCGTGAATATAAGATTTAATTCAGGAGATGGACTGTCAGGATGATTCATTCTTTGTGTGTGTTTGGAACGCGCCCAGAAGCGATTAAAATGGGGCCTGTCGTGCGGCAATTGTCGCTTCACTCAGCATTTTCTAATCGTGTTTGTGTTACAGGGCAACATCGGCAAATGCTTGGGCCTTTTTTAAATTTATTTAAGATAAAGCCTGATTTCTCTTTAGATGTGATGACAGAAAATCAAAGCTTAACTGAGCTGACTAATCATATTTTGGAAGGCTTGATGGATGTTTTCAAAATTTATCGGCCGGATGTGGTTTTGGTTCATGGTGATACGACCACTACGCTCGCTGCTTCTCTTGCGGCTTATTATCATAAAATTCCAGTCGCTCATGTAGAAGCAGGACTTCGCACAGGGAATATACTTTTGCCCTGGCCTGAAGAAGGCAATCGAAAACTAACCACGGCGTTGGCGGCAATTCACTTTGCACCCACAGCACTATCCGCTCAGAATCTTCTACGAGAAGGTGTATCGGCTGAATCAATTCATATTACAGGCAATACGGTAGTGGATGCGTTATTTGATGTGTTACAGCAGTTTGTGTCAAATCCAACGCTTGAAAAAAGTTATGCAAAGGAGTTTTCATTTTTAAATGCTGAACGCCGTATGATTTTAGTCACAGGACATCGGCGTGAGAGTTTTGGTGAAGGGTTTCAACATATTTGTCATGCTTTATTAGCGATTGCTAAGCGCTTTCCAGACGTTGATATTGTTTATCCTGTGCATTTAAACCCACACGTTCAAGCGCCAGTAAACGCGCTGTTGGGTGCTACATCTAATATTTATTTGATTAATCCTGTTGATTATGTGCCTTTTGTTTATCTCATGAAAAGATCTTATTTTATTTTGACAGATTCAGGGGGAATTCAAGAAGAGGCCCCTTCATTAGGCAAGCCTGTATTGGTGATGCGGGATATAACAGAGCGACCCGAAGCCGTAACTGCAGGCACGGTGAAATTAGTGGGAGCACGTCAAGAGTGTATTTTACAAGAAGCCACTGTATTAATGACAAATTTAGCAGCGTATCAAGCAATGAGTCGAGCCCAGAATCCTTATGGTGATGGTGGCGCGGCCATGCGAATAGCTCACATTTTAGAAAAAGCATTATCTGAAAAGGTGGTAGCTGATGTTGCCTGATAAGCACCGTATTTGGAATCAGTTAGAAGCGCATGCGCGTTCTATTTCAGAGCATCGAATGAATGATTTTTATCAAATGACATCTGATAGAGAAGCACGTTTTCAAGAAACAGCTTGCGGCATAACCCTTGATTTTTCTAAGCAACGTATAACAAGTGAAACACTCGATTTATTATGTGATTTGGCGGATTCTTGTCAATTAAAGCAAAAAATTGATGATTTGATGTCAGGTAAAAAAATCAATGTTTCTGAAAATAGGCCAGCATTACATACAGCTTTGCGTGTTATGGAATATCAGCCGCTTTGGGTTGATGGCCATGATGTTATGGCGGATGTGTTTGAGGCGCGTAACAAAATGGAGGTTATCGCAGGTTCTATTCGAAGCGGCAGTTGGCTAGGGTGCACAGGGCAACCCATTGCTGATGTCGTGAATATTGGTATGGGAGGCTCAGACCTAGGTGCAAAGTTTTGCTTAAATGCTTTAACGGATTATGTTTCACAAGACTTACAGTTTCATTTTATATCAGATGCCGACCCAGATATTTTTGAGCGCACAATAGCAAAATTAAATCCAGAAACAACATTGTTTATTGTATCCTCTAAGTCGTTTACTACTGGGGAAACACTTTTTAATGCTCAAAAGGCAATGCATTGGATAGGGGATAGCAATCGGTTTAAGCAGCATTTTATTGCGATAACCGCACAAACTGAAAAAGCATATGCACACGGTATAAAAAATGTTTTGCCTATCTGGGATTGGGTTGGTGGGCGTTATTCGGTTTGTTCAGCAGTTAATTTAATAACAATGATTGCAATTGGTCCTATGCACTTCAAAGAATTTTTATCTGGGGCGCATGCAATGGATGAGCATTTTAAGCATACGCCTTTACGGTCTAATTTGCCGGTGCTTATGGCCTTATTAGGAGTTTGGAACAATAATTTTAATGGGATACAGACCTTATTGATGTTGGTGTACTCAAATCGTTTAGAGCAGCTTGTTGCTTATGTACAACAGTTAGATATGGAGAGTAATGGGAAGTGTACGGATAGAGATGGGCATGTAGTATCCTATGCAACTGGGCCTATTGTGTGGGGAGGGCATGGGAATCGAGCGCAGCATAGCTATTATCAATTACTTTGTCAGGGAACACATCGTGTTGCTATAGATTTTATAAGTATTAAGTGTTTTGATGGCTCTATGGTAAACGCATTTTGTAAAGCTAAACAAAAAGTGGTTGCTTATGGTGTTCCGGCGACAGAGGAAGACGAAAATAAAATATTAGGCCACACGCCATGTAACCATTTTTGTTTGGAGCAGTCCTCCCCTTATACTCTAGGTGCTCTAGTGAGTTTGTATGAGCATAAAATTTACACTCAAGGTGTTGTTTGGAATATTAATTCATTTGATCAACCAGGGGTAGAATTAGCAAAAAAATATCAAGCTGAATTAAGTGCAGAGGATACAGCAATATAGACTATTCACATGAACTCGACTTTAGCCATTTTCAAGTGAAAGGTTGTCAACGCTGAAAAACTCTTTATCCTACGGTTCGACTAAAAACATCACAGGGAGTGACTGCGTTGACACCGGAGATTATATCAGTAGTAAACTTATTTTCATCTGTTT
>JAHZKG010000077.1 GCA_022600515.1 Gammaproteobacteria bacterium | reverse complement strand
AGATAAGTTTAATAAAACCGTCATTTGCACAAATTTTACAAATGGAAAACGTCATGATTTTAGATTATTTAAAGAATCTGGTGTTCATATTCATCCAAAGAGTAAACTTTTGACAGACACAGGGTATCAAGGGATACATCTGTTGCATTCAAATTCGGCACTACCCAAGAAAAAAAATAATCCCTTAACAAAAGCAGATAAAAAAAATAATCGAGCATTATCAAGTGAGCGTGTTTTGAATGAAAATGTGATCGGCATGCTCAAGAGGTTTAAAATTATCGCCGATCGTTACCGGAACAGGCGGAAACGCTTTGGATTAAGGTTTAATTTAATTGCTGCAATTTATAACATAGAATTGGGATAGTGAAGTTTCGAAAGAGGTCTAATATAACATTTACTAATTGCTAAAATATTTTCGCTTTAATTTGTATAAAATAAACCAGTGTGTTCCCCCGTTAGATCTTATCCGATCAGTTCACGAAAAAAGAAAGATACTTTGATTAATACATTAAATCTGGAATAAGAGTATACCAAATCCAGGAGATCCCTCGCTGTGCTCGCGATGACGTGGGGAGGTACATTTTAATACAATAAAAACTCAGATTATGCTTCTTGACGCGGGTCAAACGCATCACGCACTGCGTCTGCAAATATATTGCTTGAAAGCACCAGCATAAACATAAAGCCAAAGGCTGCTAAAATAGGCCACCAGACCACAGGTTCACGCGACAACTCAAGCCGTGCAGCATTAATCATATTGCCCCAACTAATCGTCATGGGCGACACCCCAACACCTACGTAAGCCAACAACGCTTCTGCAAGTACTAAAAAACTAAAATCCAGCACCATCGTGACCAACACCAGGTGCATCACATTAGGTAACAAATGCTTTGTCATTATTTTTAAGTCGCTTGTGCCAAGCGCTTTACCTGCCAATACAAAATCCATTTCTCGAAGTTTTAACACTTCGGCGCGAATCAAACGACACAATGTCGTCCAGCTGGTAATGCCTAAAATAAAACACAAGGCGAGTAAACGTGCATCGGCATCATCTGACAAACTAGAAAAGCGCTCTGGATGATTGGCCAAATAGGTTTGAATTGAGAGCACTGACGCTGTAATTAATAATACACCGGGTATAGAGCTTAATGTGGTATAGACATATTGCACCACATCATCGACGCGCCCGCCCCAATACCCTGAGGCAACACCAAATAATAAAGCCAGAGGCATCATAAACACGGTGGTTAAAATGCCAATCACAAGTCCTGTTCGAATGCTTTTCACCGCATGATAAAAAATATCTTGCCCTATTTTTCCTGTACCCAACACATGGAGTTCACGTGATATATTATAAAAAACAAGCACCACGGCAAGACCCAAAAAAAGTGTTACAAGCGTTGTAAAAAAAGGCGCGTTCGGCACAAAGCTTTTGCCATGCCCCAACATAAAACGCCCACCCCAAACCATTGATGCAAGTCCGAAAACAAAAATAAAGCTATCTAAGAATCCTTTTTCAAGCATTTTAAAACAAAAGGCTTTCACATCTTTCTTGCTCTTAAAATGCGCCGCGGGATAAGCCAGCACGGGATAAATTTGTTCGGCCACGCCTTTTGCCCAAAGCGTTTCTGACACATAGGCATGTAATGCAAGCGGTGCTGAATAAGTTTTTTCATCTACCGCACCAAGTGGTGCCAGGATTTTATCTAACAAGGTAACATGTCGTATATCTGCGGTATCTTTGCTTGCTTGTCTCACCGACGGAATCGAATCCAATACAGCAATCACCAGAAAAAATAACAGCAGGACCAACGCTCCCATCGCCACAGGCTTTTCAAACAACCGCTTAAATGCAAGCCTATGGTGCGACTTTCGGCAACCCAGTACAATAAATAATAGGCTGACCAAAAGCACACCTAGAAAACAGCCATCACTCCATAGCCAATCACGATTCATGACAACCTCACACGGGGATCAAGCCAAATATAAGATAAATCCGTTAACATTAATCCCACTAAATATAATACAGATCCCAGAAAAACCATGGCCCGTACAATGGCAAAATCTTGCTGATAAATCGCATCAATCATGTAGCTACCAAGTCCGGGAATACCAAAGAAAGACTCAAGAACTAAGCTCCCCATAAAAAGAGACGGAATAATCACAACAATGCCGGTTAAAATAGGAAGCATCGAATTTTTTAACACATGACAAAACAACACGCGCCGTTCAGATAATCCTTTTGCTCGCGCTGTTTTGACATAATCTTTATGCATTTCCTCTAAAAATAAAGTACGGTACCAACGGCCTCCAGCACCCAGCCCACTGATAACCGAAATAATAATGGGCAACAAAATAAATTTAAAGCCGTTCATCCCATGGTCATATCCTGAAATAGGCACGAGCCGTAAGAGCTTTCCAAATAAATATTGCCCACCCATGATATAAAATAAGCTTGAGATAGACATTAAGATAATACAAAAAATAACCCCACTTAAATCTAAATAAGTGCCTCTAAAAAACACAAAGAGCATTGCAAAAACAATATTAACGAATAGACCCAGTGCGAACGCAGGGAGCGCAATTGCTAAACTAGGCCACATGCGTGTAGAAACATCTGATTTAATATCACGCCCTGCATCTGAAAAGCCAAAATCAAACACAAACAGCCGCACTGATTTTTTATAAAATAACGTATCTTTAAAGCCATCAATACCCGAAACTTCTGTATTATAAAACAAAGGGTAATTATACCCTCGCTCAATTTTCCATGCGGTGATGGCCGACTGGGTAATATGTTTTTGTCCTAAATGCATTCGCGCCATATCATCAGGTGAATTCACCATGAAAAAAAGAAAAAACGTGAGTAAATTAATACCGATTAAAATCGGCAGTGCATATAAAAAGCGTCTTAAAAAATAAAAAATCATTGTTTTATTCTCAGAGCAGGGCTACGTTGTCGCTTATAATAAGCACGCATAAACGGTAATAAAAATACAATACATAATAAGAAAAAAATACCAATGGGCCACCAAACAGGCTGATTCCAGGCCGTACGTAATTGATTACGAAGCGGCAAATCGACCGCAATATATTTTAAAATATCACTCACCAATGCATCAGATTTCATCGGTGACGTCCATTGCTGGCTCAACATAATACTTTTGCCATGCAAGCCAAACACCCAGGGTACATCACGCCGTAACAACTCAAGCATTTGATTAATCAATGCTTGACGCGCTGCATTATTGGGTTGATTTTTCATTTTTAAAAATAACGCATCATATTCAGGATTTTGATAATTACTGGAGTTTTCGCCTCCATATGGATGACGTGAGTTAGGGCCATAAAATAAAAACATGAAATTCTCAGGATCAGGATAATCAGCAATCCACCCCCAAGTGAATATTTGTGCGTTACCTGCCTGAATTTTTTCTTGGAAGCGATTAAAATGGGTTGCACGCACATCTAACGAAATGCCGATTTTACGAAATTGCTTTCGCATCCAATTCAATACTGCTTTCTCTTCAGGCCCACCCGTTGCTGCTACGTCATAATGTAAAATTAAAGCGTGCCCTGTTTTAGGATCGCGTCCACCAGGGTAGCCTGCTTCTTCCATTAATAACCGCGCATCTTTAATTGGGCGACGCACAGGCCCATGTTTACCCCAGGTATACACATAGGGATTAATTCCGGCTTCACCTTCTAAAAAACCAAACACACTCGGTGGAATAGGCCCTTGAGCCAAGGTCCCTCGGCCATTTAAAAAAATAGCAATATTTTCTTCATAATTAATGGCCAATGCAATCGCTTGACGCAATTTTCGTGCTCGCATGCTGCTGCCGCCTACAGTAGGATCTAACATATTAAATCCAATATAACGAATCATGGGTTCGTTCACTTCCGTTAAACGAATGCCTCGCTGACGCATTTCAGGTGTTAAAACCGGCTCTCCTTCTTTTGTAATTTGAACGGCTGAATCAAAACTATCTGCCGTTAAACCCGAAAAATCAAAATAGCCTTGTATAAACTTAATCCAACGTGGAATGGCTTCTTTTTCAAGGGTATACACCGCTTTGTCAATAAACGGTATGCGTTCACCTGCATGCTTTAAATAGCCTTTGTTTTTATCTATCTCGGAACCAGCACTTGGAAAATAAACAGCGCGATAATTCGGGTTTTTAACAAGCACCATACGGCTACTGGGGTTATTTTCAACCAACATGAAAGGCCCAGTGCCGACTGGGTACCAGTCAAAGCCTAAATTAGTATCTCGCAGGCTCGGCTGCGAATAAAACCTATCGGCCTCCCATGGAATAGGCGCAAAAAACGGCATGGCAAGCCAGTACATAAATTGTGGATACTCACCGTTTAAACGCACTTCATACGTATATTTATCTAAAGCATATGCGCCTTCTAAATCATATTTTTTTAAATCTAAATAAGCATGCGCATGTCCTTTGTTAGGCAGTTTTTTACGATAGCTATCAAAGCCTGCAATATATTCACTCATCAAACCATAAATCGGCGAATTAACAGCGGGATTTGCTAAACGCTTAATCTCATATACATAATCATCTGCAACTAACTCACGGGTACCCACTGCTTTAAAATCCGATAAAGTCTTAATGCTGTGTTTTTTTAAAAATCCAGGGGCTAATGGATAGTATTGATAAGCGCCATCGGGCGTTTTTGCAAATGCCGGATGCGGCTGATACATAATACCTGGTGTGATACGAACGGTATAAATGCTCGCCGTTATTTTTCCATTGGTTCTTTCATAACGTATTGTTGGCAATGCCGTGGCTGTTCTGGGAATTAATACATAAGGTCTTTTTAAATAATCATATTGTAAAATAGACTCGTAGACTTGCTCTGTAAATAATAACTCGTTTACTACATAAGAACGCGCGGGATCCAGTGTCTTAGGTTGCTCCGAAAAAGAGCTATAATAAATGCGCTCTTTTGCTTCAGTTGAAGGATACGGATTATTAAGCACTACGCTACTTTCAGCATGCAATAAATGCAAGCAAAAAAAACAAAAAAGCATCATGCTAAATCGTCTTAATAGACGCATTGAATCCCCTTATGACTCCGCCCACCCATCATCTCTAGAAAGCTTTAATAAATCAATCATATTAGCATGCTTGAAATGCCTTAAATGATCAGATTAGGAAAACTTGTAAATACTTAAATCTATTTGTATACTTAATACTCATATACACGAATATAGGATTTACATATGAGAACCTTTCGAATGATTTGTTTAGCTGGTGTTTGTTTTGCTTTTCTAGCAGGGTGCTGTAACAGCGATATGTCTTGCGCAAACATGAGCACTGTAGGCTGCTGCTCTGGCTGCGACTACTGCTCAAGCAATCAAAACATGTGGTACTAAAAACAACCTAGCGCTGAGTGCGTAATGTTAATACATCACTTGGCGCATGCTCTACTAGACTACGTGCTGTACCCCCTAATAACTCAGACAAGTCATGCGGCCTATGGCTTCCAATCACGAGTAAGTCACACTTTAATAATTCTAATTTTTCAAGTACGCGTTGTTTAACCGGCCCTGTTTCAACAAACAGTTGCGTGCTGGGTAGATGTAATGCATCTCCTAACACTTGCATCACAACCTCTGCATCATCTTTAACTGGTTTTCCTATTTCAGCAAACCCAAGTCCTTGTGCAATTTGTAAACTTGCTGGCGCTTCAATCACGTGAATTAAATACAAACATGCCCCAAGCTTATTAGACAAAGCGGCTGCTTGTTCACATAACTCAAAATGGGTTTCACTTAAATCCGTTGCATGTAAAATATGGGTATACACAATAGCTCCTTAAAAATCCTTTAAAATCTAATGCTGTCAGCATAGCAGCAAAGTCTAAATCCTGCACGAGATTACCTCATCAATACGAGGTTAAATCAAACACTCTGCTTTCCTCCACTGACACCGCACGTAGCACTTTCATAACATCAGCATTTCTTGATTTTTAAAAACAGTTTTAATCGACCGCATAATACTCGCTCGCGCTCCGAACATCCTATGATCCAATATTTGATTAAAATTGCTATGACGTGCGTAAAATGTCATACTTCGCCAACGTTAAATTGCCCCTTTTATTATGAATCTCATTAGATGTGCCGTTATTGGCGTTGGTTACTTAGGTCGTTTTCACGCCCAAAAAATTCAATCACTTGAACACGCTGTATTAGTCGCTGTATGCGATGTAGATAGCACGGTATGTGAAGCTGCTACTCAAGAATTCAACGTACCTGCCTATAGCGATTACCACAAAATATTTGGCCACGTCGACGCCGTTTGTATTGCTGCCACCACAAGTGCGCACTATGCCATTGCAAAAGACTGTCTAGAACAAGGCATTCACGTTCTGATTGAAAAGCCTATCACTGAAACAGTTGAAGAAGCTGAAGCGCTCATAAAGCTTGCAAAAAAACACCAGGCTAAACTTCAAGTAGGACACCTTGAACGGTTTAATTCAGCACGATTAGCGCTCGATGAACACCTTGAAAAACCTTTATTTATTGAGTCTAACCGCCTCGCTCCGTTTAATCCACGCGGTACAGATGTCAACGTGGTGCTTGATTTAATGATTCATGATATTGATATTATTCAAACCATTGTCCACTCATCGATTAAATCAATCGATGCACAAGGCGCTCCTGTATTATCTCCATCGGTTGATATCGCCAATGCGCGTATTACTTTTGAGAATGGCTGCATTGCAAACGTTACAGCAAGCCGCATTAGCTTTAAAACTGAACGAAAAACACGTATTTTTCAAAAAAACAGCTATATCTCTATTGATTATCATGAAAAAAAATTAGCTGTGTTTACCAAAGGCGATGGCGAAATGTTTCCTGGTATTCCAAACGTAGCACGCCATCAATCCGTTTTTGCAAAAGGGGATGCATTACTTGAGGAAATCAACGCATTTATTACGTGTATTATAAACGATACCCCGCCTCTGGTGACTGGCGAAGAAGGCCTATTGGCGCTCTCCACAGCAGCAAAAATTTCAGCTCTTATCCAGCAGAACTTGACGGAACAATACGCTGATGCCTAATCAGCCTCAACATTTGGTGATTATCGCAGGCGAAGCATCTGGCGATCTGCATGCAGCAACGCTGGTTCAATCGCTGAAGCAACAAAACCCCAATTTAATCTTTAGTGGTATTGGTGGACAACACATGCAAGCTGAAGGGGTGGAGCTCATCAGTGATTTAGCACGCTTTGGGGTGACTGGCTTGATTGAAGTACTTCAGCATTTTAAAACCATAAAACGCGCCTACCGAGCCATTCAGGCACACTTAAGACAAACAAAACCCGATTTATTAATCCTGGTTGATTATCCAGGCTTTAATCTACGATTAGCTGACTATGCCAAGAAACATTTAGCCTTAAATATTCTTTATTATATTAGCCCTCAGTTATGGGCTTGGAAACCCGGCCGCATTAAGCGCATTCAAGCCTCGGTTGATCATATGGCTGTTATTTTTCCATTTGAAAAAAAAATATATGAAGGTGCCCATGTACCGGTTTCATTTGTTGGTCATCCTCTCGTCAAAACGTTACACACCAGAACAGAGCCATACCCTTCACGCACAACACTTGGTTTACCTGAAAACAAGCGTCTTCTTGCAATGCTACCTGGCAGCCGTATCAACGAAGTGGAACGCCACATGCCGATACTCTATCAAACTGCGCTGAAGCTACTCGCCGACCACCCTGATTTACATGTTGTGATTCCTGTAGCGAATACACTCTCATCCGAATACCTCAAAAAGTTTTGGATACAAGACACGGTGCCTTGTACCTTTATCGAAAAACAAAAAGCAACGGACGTTGCACGTATGAGTGATGCCATTGTCGTGGCTTCAGGGACTGCGTCTCTTGAATGCGCCTTACTCGAAAAGCCTATGTGTATTATTTATAAATTAGGTCTGGTCAGTTATCTTGCTGCTTCTGTTTTACTGCGTGTGCAGTATGTTGGACTCTGCAATTTACTAAAAAACCAAATGATAGTCCCTGAGTTATTACAATATGATTTTAATCCAGACGAACTCACACAAGTACTCACACAACTACTTGATACACGCTCTAATCCACTCCAGCAGTCTATCAAAACAGCCTTACAATCATTGAAACAAAGCCTTTCTACAGAGCAAGCCGACTCTTCTCTTCCCGATTTGGTGCTCTCTCTACTCAACCGAGAAAAAAAATTGCGCTAATGTCAGAAACTGCCCTAGATTACTAATTAAGTTTCATGTACTATAAAAGCGCGTTTTAGAATTCGCTTGAACGCCTGAGAACTGCAGTGATTTAATCAAGAAATAAGGAAGTTGCGATGAACGTTACTGAACCTAGTACTACGATCGACGTCACCAAACAAGAACAAGGCTTACAAGATTTAGTCTATCAACTTGTCAACCGATTTTTGGTTGAAAACAAGAACAAGCCCATTCATGATCTATATGACATGATTCTTTCTGAAGTAGAGCCACCGCTGTTACAAGCTGTGATGGAAAGACGACGCGGAAACCAGCTCCAGGCAGCAAAAATACTTGGCATTAGCCGCGGAACCATTCGGAAAAAATTACAACGTTATTTTGGCACTAAGTATTTTCGTCTTACTGATGAGTAGTATTTAATACCTATAGAATAATGTATCAAGGGGAAATAAGTGTAAACTTATTTCCCCTTTTTGTATGAGGCTGTGATGACAATTGGGCTACAAGCCCACGCCCAGCCTACGTGCCGCGGATAAGCCATGGGCGTAGGTTCTTCGTCGTAGAGCAAGAGCGTTTTCTAAAAGCCTGAACATTGAAAGCCTAATCACATGGACTACAATACAAGTATAAAGATATTCTTTTATGAGCTAACAGATGCCTATAGAAACAAAAAAAGAAAAATTGGAAAAAGAAAAAAGGCCTTACGTTAGCAAGAAAAATATGATTGCATATAGATCAAAGGCTGGATTTAAAAAACAACTTAATGGTAGAGGTAGAGACGCAAAGGGGGAGAGAATTGTTTGTCGTCAACTTGCTTCTTATGTTGCATTCCACAAAGATTTTAAAGATTATCCCGAAGATTTAAGTAGTGTGGAACGGATTAAATCCATTCCTTTTTTAGAACAGAATGAATTTTACACACAAAATTTGCTACGTAAATTAACTTCTTATAAAATTATTTCACTAGATGCGTTAGGAAAAACATTAAAGTTGATTGCGCGTTCTTTAAAACAAGGAGAGAAAAAACATTGGCTTGTAACAGTAGTGGACCGGTAATCCCCCCATTTATAACCGCAGTTAAAAGTAGAAGGTTAAGCTGCTAATGCAAGTTTTTGCGCTGGAGGAATTCCCCCAAGAGCCATATTCGGTCTTTCATTGTTATATAACCAAAGCCAGCGTGTCGCAAAATCTT
>JAHZKG010000076.1 GCA_022600515.1 Gammaproteobacteria bacterium | reverse complement strand
CTATCCGGATGAGCTACGGGCGCTCATTTTAAATTGGTCGGGGTGGAGAGATTCGAACTCCCGACATCCTGCTCCCAAAGCAGGCGCGCTACCAGGCTGCGCTACACCCCGAAAAACCATCACCAGGACAGAGCGGAGAATAATACCTAAGGGCTCTATTAAGGTCAAGCCCTAAAAATAAATCTTCTCACCTGCATTTAAGCCCCACCCGCCAAAAAAGATCAAGAATAGCCTATAGTGATCAATATAACACCCAATATTGAGTTATGCTTATGCCTAAACAAAAAATGACAGATCAGGAAATAAAGCAATGCACTGACATGACAGCGCAGAAAGCAGGCTGCATCAGTCAAATAAGTCACTATGAGGTTTCAAACGATCTCATGACGTCAGAGAATGAAGCAAAAGTCTTCACACCAGCATTCAAACAAGCGCTATGTCCCGCGCCCGTAGAAACACAAACCGCCGGAGAAGCCTTTATTTATTACTGATGTTCAGAACAAGCAATGACACAGCCCGTGGGCTTCACAAGAGATTATCGTAATCAGTGCATAGAACAAGGAAAAGCCGGTGATGCAACCCTAAAAATTGAAGAATTAATCGGCGAAGAAGGCTTAGCCTTATATCATGCCGCTTTACAAGAAGAATGCGCTAGTTTTGCTTTCATCGAAGCAACGGTTAAAAATAATGCGTTTGAACGCAAAGGCGCTCGGTTTAAAACCGCAGGTAATGTATTTGTATTTGGTCGCGCTTCGGGTATAGGTAAAACTTTTCAAGAGGACCTTTCATTGATAAAACAGCTCAAACACTAGAAACAACGTTAGGCACAAGTAATTTGATTATATGGTCATTTGATTTTTAAATGACTTGTGCCCAGTGCCTACCTAACGCGACTTGTTCGCGTTAGGTAGGCGATTGACTCATGTTGACTGGGTGCCGTGGACAAGCCACGGCACGTAGGGATTCTCTTATGGTTCACTTAAGAATCAAATCACTATATATGCTTTGACCGGACAGTAGTGCGCGTAGGCGGAGATCCATTATCAATGTACGCCCGTGCTGCTTTCAGGATGAAGCCAGAGTCCGTCATGATAATGCTCCTGAAAGAATGGCTGTATTTAGACATGTCGTCATGAATGCATTACGTAAGGAAAAAACGTGTAAAAAAGGCGTGAAATCTAAACGCTTGAAGCTGGATATGCGCAGAAAGTACTAGATGGTATTTTTTGAGCACCCATGCGTTTTCCCTGGGAGAACATCCTCATGCTCCGCAGCCTTGTTGGGTAATGCCAGATTATCCCATAATATGAGGTCTTTTCGAAAACCAATGGATTGCAATGCGCTCATTCATGGCAGGACCTCCTTGCCATCCCACGCGATACATTTCCCTGTTTGCGCTGGACTCAGAACTTCTAAAACCTCCAATAGCTTTGCAGCAGAATAATCAGGCGTAAAAAGCTTCCCATTAGGAACATTTCCTTGAAATGGTTTTGATAAATCGCTATCGACTGTGCCTGGATGAAGGCCAACAATCATGGCATGCTTGTTGCTTCTTCCAACTTCGATGGCGGCATTTTTAATGATCATGTTCAATGCAGCTTTTGAAGCGCGATAAGCATACCAACCGCCAAGCTGATTATCTGAGATACTTCCTACTCGCGCTGATAAAGCGGCAAAAATTGATGGGCGTTCTTTATTGAGTTTCGGTAGAAAATACTTAGCGATAAGCGTAGGCGTAATCGTATTCACTTCAAAAATGCGCTGAAATTTTTCGGCGGATAAATCTCGCAAAGATTTTTCTGGCATAAATGTATCGTCATGCAAGATACCGTTTGCCACAATCACTAAATCTAAAGGCTTTTCTTCGGTGGCTAATTCAGCTGCTTCAGCGATAGAATCTTCTCTACTATAATCAATACTATGCTGACCATTTCTAGAGAATGCAAACATGCTGGCGTTTGGAAACTTTTCAGATAAGAGCTTTGTAAATGCACTACCAATAGCACCAGATGCTCCAAGAATAGAGATATTTTCTGGATTAAAACTCATAAAGCACTGCCTTTCATGTGTTTCGTTAAGTCATAAGCTGAAGTAAAAGCGCCTTCCACGCCCCCACCAAGGCACCAGTCGCCACAAGCTGCTAATTTAAGATCCTGATCTATAAATGGAGGGCTTTTTTGTTTTTTGTACTCATTATTTGCATATCGCCAAGCGTGAATGGCTTGATAATCTGCTGTACTGGCATCACACCCGATAGTACGACTCGTTTCTGCAATTAAATACTCCATAACTTGATCACGGTCATCATCAATATGTGCTTCGGCATATTTCTCAGATGAATGAACCAGTAAGGTAAAAGGATCTGGTCGCTTTGGTTTATGCACATTGAATGCAATCCAGCTCAAATCTGAATGGGTCACATGAGCTGCATCAAATTGGGTAGTAAAACTCTGTTCAAACCCAAGCATCAGCGAAAAACAGGAACTCATCTTTATAGCTTTAATATCAGCATGATATTTGAATGATTCAGGCAGTAATTCTGCTGCTTGTGGCGACGGTGCTGTGCATATAACCCAATCATAGTCAGAATATTGCTGACCTTGTTCATCTGTTAATTGCCATGCGCCTTGATGGTTTAATGAAACAATCCTTGTGTTGATATGAATCTTTAGTTCGCTTGATATATATTTATTCACTTGGTTCATACCCGAAACACCAACATACCTTGGCTCCCCCTCAGCCCAATTTGTTCTCCCGACAATTTTATTGCCTTTAAATATAACATGCCGGGCATTCCACCGTTCGATGATTCCTTGGTCGAGAAAAGGCTGAATAAAATCCTTAAAGGGCTTTGTTCTCGCCGTGAAATATTGTGCACCATGATCAAAGAAATATGGCCCCGAACGCCGAGTTGACATCCGGCCACTAACACCACGTGCCTTTTCAAAAAGGGTAATGTCAGCGAAATCTTTTAATAAATGAGCCGCTGACAGACCGGATAGCCCAGCTCCAATGATAGCAATTTTTGATTTCATTTAATGATCGACTCCAGAGCTGGCGATAACAAAGGATAACTAAACTTGAAGCCAGCCTTCTTAAGTCGCTTTGGGGTAACATTTAGCCCATACAATAACAAACGCTCTACCATTTAACCATAAATAAGTTTGATAAGCACGACAGGAATTATAAAAAAACGTGGGGCGTTGTAGCATTCTTCCGATATTTTGCGTGAGTTTTAGGCTCTTGGCGTCTTTGCGTTGAAGCTCTTATTTAGTACAATCTATTCCACTCACCGGTCATCGGCTAGATGCTTCCATTATGGACAAGAAACCCAAGCAGTCAATTAATATTCCAGCAGAAGTTTTAGGTTTATCAGATG
>JAHZKG010000008.1 GCA_022600515.1 Gammaproteobacteria bacterium | reverse complement strand
CACAAGTTAAAGAGCCGAATTATTAATTATATCACCTGCTTTGTTCTAGCTAAATTAGAGTAGCTCTTTTTTTTGTAAGGAAATTAAGACCGTGCACGTAAGCCATTAAAAAGTATATTTTGCGAGCATGAAAAGCACATTACCGGTGCCTTGTGAACCAGGAATATAGGTGGCGAGGAATGAGATGCGATGATAATTTAAACCAGCCCAAGGCAATATGCCAGGAAAAGGGCGGTAATCAAACGTATCGGATCTTGCTGTAAGAAAAACAGTAAAGCCGAGCCCGATACTGCTGTTTTCATTAATATAGAGCGTTTTAAGAAAGGCGTAGCCTGCAATGGGCTCAAGTTTACTATGCGATTCAAGAAAAGCAAAAGCATATAGACCATGCCAGTTGCTGTTTTCATCAAAAAATCCTTTACCAAACCCGCCACCCCAGGCTCTTTCGTTATATTTGCTGAGTTTTTCTTTTGGATATTGGTATCGGTTATGCCAAGCATATCCTGTGAGGTAGAGCTCGTTATCTCCCTCAATCCAAGTTTGATGGGGGCGTGAGCAAACAGGCTGCAGCCACCCTGGCCATTTTTCGCAGTGTGCAGGAAGACTTGCATAAAGGAGCTTAGGCATCAGAAAACAGAAAAAAAAGAATAAGATTTGTTGCATGGTATATTTAGCCAGTCAGGGGGTTTTTCAGTGAGGCCCTTAGTGTTAATGTTGATAGAGCAACGCTAAAAACAAGAGGGATTATACTATCATGGACCTGTTTCGCAAGAAAGATCCCCGTGCTTCATCTGAAGGATTAGAACTTCAACGGTGTTTATCTGGTTTTGATTTAACAATGTTAGGCATTGGCGCTGTGATTGGTGCTGGCGTTTTTGTATTAACCGGTGTGGTTGCAGCAACGCAAGCAGGCCCCGCGATTGTATTCTCTTATATTTTGGCAGGATTTGCCTGTGTATTTGCAGCACTGTCTTATGCAGAGCTCGCGGCAATGATTGGGGGATGTGGGAGTGCGTATGGGTATGCATATGCAGGATTTGGAGAGTTATTTGCCTGGATTGTTGGCTGGGATTTATTATTAGAATATACCGTGTCTGTGTCTGCCGTATCGGTTGGGTGGAGTGCTTACGTAGGCGATGTATTTTCGAGCTTAGCCCTTCATTTCCCTAAAACCTTATTGCATGGGCCGAGTGAGGGAGGCTTTGTGAATATGATGGCCTTATTGGTTATTTTTTTACTGATGGCGCTTTTAAGTATTGGGATGCGGTCTAGTACGCGCTTTAATCATGTCATGGTATTTACTAAATTACTCGTTCTTACAGCCGTTGTTGTGGTCACGGGGCTCGCCTTTAAGCAAGAAAACTGGGTGCCTTTTATGCCGTTTGGTTGGGGGGGCGTGATTGACGGTGCTTCGCTTATTTTCTTTGCATATGTTGGATTTGATGCCGTGGCGACAACAGCGGAAGAAGTAATTAATCCGCAACGCAATTTGCCGCTTGGGATTATTAGTTCGTTAATTATTTGTACGATTATTTATATTATTATTGCCGCGTGTTTAACCGGTGCTGTGCCTTATCGCCTGTTGAATGTTGCCTCACCGATTACGCATACTTTATTGCTGCTAGGGCAGCCTATTGTTGCGAGTATTGTTGGCGTGGGTGCGATAGCAGGGCTCACAACGGTGATGCTGGTGCTTTTTTATGGATTGAGCCGTGTATTTTTAGCCATGTCACGCGATGGGTTGTTGCCCAGTTATTTTTCTAAGCTTAATGCACGAACACATACGCCCATACGGATTTTGGTGACATGTGGGTTGCTGATGTCTTCGATTGCGGGGTTTGTGCCTTTAGGTGAATTAGCCGAGCTGGTTAATGTCGGTACGTTATTTGCATTTATTGTGGTGTGTTCGGGCGTGATTGTGTTGCGTCATACGCAGCCTGACGCGGAGCGGCCTTTCAAAACACCAGGCTCGCCTATTGTGCCAGTGCTTGGTATTTTAAGCTGTCTTTATTTGATGATAAATTTACCATGGGTGACGTTGATTCGATTTGTTGTTTGGATGGTGCTCGGCTTTATTATTTATTTTGGCTTTAGTCGCGCAAACAGCTCGCTTTCACCGCAAAACTTATCACTGGATGAGGGGTAGGCCTAGGGCGGTCGCTACGTTTAGCATCAGTTATTTGATGCGAGGCGTTAAATCTTCGTCTTCATGCTCATCTGGATCACTTAACTTATTATGAAGAGACTTATAGGTAATAAAGCCAACCCCTGCGCCAATTGCCCCAGAAGTCCATACGTAGGATGAAGCCGTAGCCTCAGCAACCACTGAAACCACCGCAGCAAGTGCTACTGATGCCGCCATAGGATATCTAGTAGCTAAATCCATAGCGGGAATATATAGTTGTAGCTTATTTGATGCGTCATGCAATGAATCTAGGTCAGTTTCGGCTGGTGTGGGTGGTTTCTTATGCGTATGTTTAGTCGGAAGAGGCATTTCAAAATGCTCAAAAATTTGTTTAATTTGTGCTTTTATCTGTGATGCTACAAAGCCTGAGAGAGGCTTGCCATCATATCCAACAATAGTGCCGTTACCATGAACGCATATAGAACGCATCTCTTGGTTTGCATTTAGACCAAGCACTATATATCCATCTTGATTGAACCTAATTTCAGTGACTAGATTTCCCTGACCTAAATCATAAGGAGATATGTCAGTAGCGGCAGCAGCACGAAGTCTCAGGGTGTCACCTACAATGGGTGGCCGTGGTTTGGGCAGTGTTTCATGTAAACGCTTAGTCTTATGATCAAAATCATCTAGGATTGCGTTGGTCTGCTTGCTTTTCTGGTGTTCTTCTCGGCTATAACTTCTATTAAAAGCAATCTGAATTTTACCTTTTAGCTCCCCTTTTTCTATCTTATTTCCCATGCTCATACGAGCATCATCTCTTATTTCAAAGCGAGGACTCAATGGGAGAACATGGCTAGCCAGGCTTAAATACCGACCTGTTGCGTGCATAACGCAAGCAATCATATCAACAGCAGGATCTGAAATTTTTAGTAATGTATTCATAAAATGCTTGTGCAATTGAGTATATGCAGTGTTTGCAAAGCAATATAATCCATCTTTAGGAAGGGCCCCTATAACACAATATTCGAAATCTGGATGAATTGCGCCACAGCTTATCTGTATTTGATCTACTAATTGATAACTGCCTTCAGGGCAAATCCAGGGGGGTGATAGGGTTTGTAATGGTTTAATGTCTACCTTCTTTTTCAAGTAGGCTTAATCTCAGTACGTCACTTGCAGCAGCGAATCGAGATAACCCTAACTTTTGATGGCTTAACCAGTCTTTTACACAGCTTAAATTAGGGTGCGAACGATCTTCAATTGTATCAATGTCTATTAATGCGATAGCATTGGATGAGCAAAAGGCAGACATTTTTTTATACTCATCTGCTGTTTGAGACGAAGAGCTGCTCCACAATTTAACGGTGTATTGGGGGTTGAGCGCTTGCCACTGCTTAACATGTTTAAGATAAGCTTCACCCTGCGCGCCCTTCGGCCAGGCGCCGAAGCAAATTAAATGGATGACATTGGGGATTTGAGACGGTAGAAGCGGCTCGGACGTTTTTGATTATGTTATTAAATTACCCATGTAGGTTCATTATTATTTTATTGCAGTATTTTTAGCGCTGATTTGGTTGTAATAGGTGTTTCTGTGTCTGTTCAAAGTAAAATCATTAGATGCACATAAATTAAGGCGTGAGAGGGATTGAATCTGTTGCTGTAAAGGACGTAATGAGTGCGGTTAGAAGGGCTATTATTTTTGAGACTATGGCGGATAAAAAATTGATTCCAGCTGTTAGCAAAGAAGAGGTGGCGTTGGCTATAACAGCTAAAAAGACGGTTTCTGTTTCGCTGGGTGCTGCAGAAGGTGCTTTTTCTTTATGGCTAAAAAATGCGGCAGTATGCGTTACTAGAGCCGCTTGATTTGCGTGCTCAGAAAACATGATGTCTTTAAATTCATTCATGTTGTCAACAAGCATGGCCATATTTATTCTTTGCTGACAGCGTTCTTCCACGTGCTTTAAATCGGCATAGTGAATGACTTTATTGTCATCCCAATGATTGGATTGAGGTATGCTTTCAAATAATGCTTTGACTTGCTTATATTGGAGCAAGTCGCCATTGGGTAGGCTGACTGCTTCGTTATGTCCAGTATGGATTGCATGCATAAAGTGGTTAATGTTTTTTCTTGCATAGGCGTATTCTTTTTTAAGATCTGTATGATAAAGATCACCCCCATCGGTACCTATCATGACTTTGACGCCGAGTAAAAGCATAGGACCTAAGGGATAATGTTTTCTTTTGCCAATAATGCCGGTTTCTTTATTACTTGAGAGGCAGGCTTCAACGTAATACCCATGTTGCGCAGTTTCTGTCATGGATTGAATGCCCATATGCGTGCCATGACCTAGGCGTATGATTTGATCACGTATTTCACTGCTTTTTCGTTTTGCATCTAAAAGCGCAAAGAGGGTTTTAACATTTTGTTTTCCATGATGAGGGATGCTGGTTTCTCCAATATGAACCCGTATAATATCCGCTTGGTGGCGAATGGTGTGGTTAATATATCGCGCCAAATCTCTTCCGGTATCTTTAGTTTCTAGGCCACACATATCACAGCAGCGACAAACGTTATTATTGCGGCTGGCGAAATTGGAAATCGGGCCTTCTTTTAACGCAGAGTTTGCGTATGGCCCGCGGACATACCCAACTGTTTCGTTAAGTCTTTGCTCATGCGTTCGAGGATGTCTAGTGCCGCCCATGGGGCTGCGGCCTAAGAACTGCGTATCGGTTAGTATGCCTTCTTGCTCACGTAACTCATCCTCTCGTTTTCTGTCACGTATGATGCCAGGATCATCTCGTAGGGCACGATAGATGGCGTTAAAATCTGGAAGCAGGTTTAATAAATCGGGATTATCTTTGACATAAATGCTATTCAAATGATGATGAGGGTCGAGTATTTCTGAGCCAGGCTTAAAAAGCAATTGTTCAGGCTGGGCAATTCGCATTAGTTTTCGTTTTAAGAAATGGATTGTTAAGCGTTCAGCTGCATGTTCTAAGTGTTGTTGTTCTGCCGCATGGATATTCTCAGGGTAGCGGGTTAAATCAAAGCCTGCTTTAAAGATAAGCTGCGAGAGCGTGATATCATATAAAGCTTCGGCATAGGCTGGTCGTGATGCGGTTTGTCTGTTATCTAAGTAATGCGCAATGCTCGCAGTTGTTTCAATATTCAACGTTTGTGTTTTAAACGCAATAATATCATCAGGTGAATAAGCGAGGTAAGGCATAGTAACTCCATTCGGATGAAATTATAACTAATTATGTATATTAAATACTACCAGTTAAGTGTTAAGGCTTTATTAAAGCAACTCAGTTAAAACAAAAGCATAATGCCGGCAGAGACAAGGCCTGCCGCAGGAATAGTAAACACCCAGGCAATACAAATAATTTTTATCATCCGCCAATGGGTGCTGCCTTCAGTGTTTGACATGCCAACGCCGGCAATAGAGCCTGTGACGGTTTGTGTGGTCGAAACGGGAATGCCGCCTTCTGTTGAGGCAAGAATAACCATGGCAGCGCCTGTTTCAGCAGCGCATCCGCGCATGGAGTTAAGCTGGGTAATGCATGAGCCCATGGTGTGCACAATACGCCATCCACCAAAAAGCGTGCCCAAACTAATCATGAGATAACAAGAAATAACCACCCAAAAAGGCACATGAAATGGCCCGTCCAGCCAAGAGGCTGACATCAAGAGCACAGTGATGACGCCCATGGTTTTCTGCGCATCGTTGCTCCCGTGCGCTAAACTTAAAAGTGCGGATGAGGTGAGCTGTAAATACTTAAACCACTTGTTGAGTTGTGTCTCAGGCTGATGTTTAAAGCAATGTTTGAGTAATAAGCCAATGAGTGCGCCTGCAGCAAGGCCTAAAAGCGGCGTGATAAAAATACCAAAGCCTACTTTAATAAACCCTGCACTTTGTAAGCTGCCGAAGCCACTATGCGCAATGGCAGCACCGGCTAAGCCGCCAATTAAAGCATGGGACGAACTCGATGGCAGACCAAAATACCACGTAATAAGATTCCAACTAATCGCACCAATGAGTGCAGAGAAAATTAAGTTTGGATGAATTAATGCGGGATCAATAATGCCTTTGCCGATGGTTTGTGCCACCATCAGATTAAAAAAACAAAAAGCAAAAAAGTTAAAGAAAGCAGCCCATACAACGGCTTGGCGAGGGGTTAACACCCCCGTTGTCACAATCGTCGCAATGGCGTTTCCTGCATCATGAAAGCCATTAATAAAATCAAATGCATAGGCTAAAACAATAATACCCACAATAAAAAGCGTGCTATATTCCACGGCACTGTTCCTTTTTTAGAGGTGATAACTGCTTTTAGTTAATACTTTTGATATAGCATACATTAGGTGTCTAATCAAAGAAGGGAGCTCTGCTGCACCTGCTTGGTGCGCTTGTTCGGCGTGTGCTATTTCGTCCGTTCTCATTTGTGACAAAATCGCTTTTGTTTTTTTGTCGGCAGGGGATAATTGACTGAGATGACGCTCAAGATGCTGGGTGACTTGTCGTTCGGTTTCAGCGACAAACCCAAGGCTCCACTTATCGCCAACAAGGCCTGCAAAGGCGCCGATAAGCCAGGAACCGGCGTACCACAATGGATTCAAAATACTTGGGTGGCTCCCCAGTTCGTGAAGGCGCGCTTCGCACCACGCTAAATGGTCAATTTCTTCTTCGGCCGCTTCGTTCATTTGTTCTCTTACGGTATCAAGCGTTGCGGTGAGCGCTTGCCCTCGATACAGAGCTTGAGCACAGATTTCGCCCGCATGATTAATGCGCATGAGGCCTGCTACATGTTTTTTTTCTGGCGCAGGAAGCGGTGTATCAGGTATAAGATGAGCAGGATTATCGCGTGTGCAGTCACGGTCATGAGCCGGAACAAGTGCTTGCACGGTTTTGTCTGCCTCAATTAGAAGGCGATCTAGGCGGCTAAATTTTCGCATGCAGGCATATTAACAAGTTTGGGTTAGCCCAGCAAATCCGTTATCATAAGAAAAATAACCTCAAAGCGAAGAGATATCATGGATTACCAAGCGCGCAGACATGCCCTAGCTCGGTCCCTTCCGGCAGATTCACTGGCGATTATTCCTGCAGCATCTGAAAAACTGCGTAATGGAGACAGTCATTATCGGTTTCGGCAAGCCAGTGATTTTTATTATCTGACCGGGTTTAATGAGCCTGACGCGGTTTTACTGCTGACGTCCGGCGAGCACAGCAACAGTATTTTATTTAATCGCCCGAATCATGAAATTGAAGAGCGTTGGATGGGGCCGCGGCTTGGACAAGCAGCCGCACGAACAGTGCTTTCTATGGACGACGCATTCTCAATTAACGCATTAGCCGAGCGGCTACCTGAATTATTGCTTGATAAGCACGCGATTTATTATCCCATGGGGCGCGATATGGCGTTTGAGGGCATATTACGTTCGGCTTGGTCTCAGGCCAAAGGTAAAGCAAGTCGCTTGCAAAGCCCGCCCGAAGTATTTGCTGATATCACACCTATTGTAGGTGAGTTGAGATTAATTAAAGACGCCTCCGAAATTGATTACATGCGAGACGCAGCACGAATTTCAATTGCAGCGCATGAGCGGGTGATGCGTGCGGCGCCTACTGCGCAAAACGAATATGAACTTGAAGCTGAATTTGTGTATGCCTTGGGGCAGGCGGGGTGTCGCGATATGGCATATGACGCCATTGTGGCGGGAGGCGCGAATGCCTGCACATTGCATTATACCGCGAATAATCAACCGCTTGAATCAGGCCAATTGCTTTTGGTTGATGCAGGGGCTGAAGTGGGGCATTATGCTGCGGATATTACCCGGACTTATCCCATCAATGGTCAATTTAGTCCAGAGCAGCGCTTAATTTACGAGCTTGTTTTACGTGCGCAGCAAGCAGGGATTGCCTGCGTGAAACCGAATGCGCCATGGGACAGTATTCAGGCAACTGTAGTTGAAGTGTTGACGTCAGGCATGTTGAGTCTTGGCTTGTTAACGGGCGATCTTAATACATTGATTGAGGAGCGTGCCTATCAGTTGTTTTATATGCATTCAGCAGGCCATTGGTTGGGATTGGATGTGCATGATGTGGGCGCTTACCGTCAAAATGGCAATTCACGGCTGCTGCAGCCAGGAATGACGTTAACGGTTGAGCCTGGCATTTATATTCCGGAAGATTGTGACGCCGTTGATAAAAAATGGAGAGGCATTGGAGTGCGCATAGAAGATGATATATTAGTGACATCTGATGGGCATGAGAATTTAACCGGAGCGCTTGCCGTAAGTCCTGATGAATTAGAGCGTTTAGTGTGTGGCTCATGATGTTGTATATATGATAGAAACCAAAAGCAAAATAAAAGCAGAAGAAATAGAAGCAGTAGATGTGCTGATTGTTGGGGGTGGCTTAACAGGTATGGCCTTAATGCATGCATTAGCACCACTCGGATATGCTGTGCGCCTAGTCGAAGCACATGCGATAAAACCAAAGGCTCAAGGGATACTCGATACCCGAAGCATTGCACTCTCTCCCGCAAGCATGCGTATTTTAAAACAGCTTCATATCTGGCCCGAGCTATTACATACAGCCTCGTCGATTCAAAGCATTCATATATCAGAGCAAGGCCGTTTGGGGCAGGGACGTCTTCATGCGGATGCAGGAAAAGAGCCGTTGGGCTCTGTTGTTGAAATGCATGCGCTGATGGATGCATTAAAAGCAAAATTAAATTCAGGCGATATCTTTTCTCCTGCGCGTGTTGTTGCGCTCAATTCAAGAACAGGCATAGCTCAGTTGGCAACGGATGCCGGTGATAAAACAGTGCAAGCACAGTGGATAGTTGCAGCAGATGGCACGGAGTCATCGATTAGGGCGCTTTGTCACGCGACAGCTAGAACCAAATTATATCAAGAGCATGCTATTGCCGCGAATATTGCTTTATCACGCCCTCATGGGCAGGTTGCATATGAACGGTTTACAACACAAGGCCCCCTTGCTTTACTGCCTTTACATGGTGCGCATATGGCGCTTGTTTGGACGCTTAACCCTGAGCAAGTCAAGCAATTAAAAACCATGGACGAAGCCGCTTTTTTACATGCGTTGCAGCGTGCTTTTGGGTATCGCGCAGGGCGATTTTTAGCGGTTGGGCCACGGGCAATTTATCCATTAAAGCAATTGATCATGCCAACACAAGTGTGCAATCAGGTGGTTTTTGTAGGCAATGCAGCGCATACTTTGCATCCTGTGGCAGGACAAGGATTTAATTTAGGGCTTCGCGATATCGCAATGCTTGCGGAATGTGCGGCAAAGCATGGGGTAACACGCGATGCGTTAAATCACTATCAACAGCTTAGAAAAACAGATCAAGCTATTATTACCACAGCAACAGATGGCTTGATTTCATTGTTTAAGAGCAGATTGCCGGGGGTTGGATTAGCACGACGGATGGGGCTTATTGCGTTAGATAACAGCGATTTATTAAAAAATATCTTACTGCGACATGCCAAAGGATTTGGTGGTGTGGTGCCTGACTTGGTTTGTGGTACGCCACTTGATTCAACGCATAAGGTGTTTTGATGTCACGCATCCAATTAATTGATGTATTGGTAATAGGCGGGGGGGTTGTAGGCTTGTCAGCTGCAGTTACCATGGCGTCACGCGGTTTTTCAGTGACTGTTTTAGATGCAGGAAACTTTGATTTAGCATCTAAGAAAAAAAACACGCGGGTTTATGCGATTAATGCAGCATCACAAGCCTTGTTAACAGACTGTGGCGCTTGGGAATTGTTATCAGATGATGCGTTGTCACCGTATCAGAATATGCACATTTGGGATGCTTCGAACCAGGCGAGCATTCAATTTGAGGCGCGTGATTTAGCGCGTTCAGAGCTCGGGTTTATTCTTGAAGAGACCGCACTTCGTACGGCATTATTAACGCGTGCCGAGGCACTAGATGTGACATGTGTTTCTAGCGCACGCGTATCGGCTTGTACGGAAACAACCGACGGCATGCAGGTGACAACTGAAGATAATCAGATGTGGCATAGCACACTGTGTATGATTGCAGATGGCGCGAATTCAAGCATGCGAGAGGCATTGAATATACCAGTAAAAACATGGTCTTATCATCATGATGCGTTGGTGGCAACGGTCCGTACAGAAAAACCACATCAGAAAACAGCATACCAAGTATTTTCTGAAGATGGCCCACTTGCTTTTTTGCCCCTAAAAAATGCACATCAATGCTCGATTGTTTGGTCTCATCCCCCGGCGCGCATTAAAGCTTTGATGGCATATGACGCCCCAGCATTTGACATAGCATTAACCCAAGCTTTTTCAGAAAAACTTGGGGAGGTTGAATTATTAAGTCCTCGCGTGTCGTTTCCGCTACACATGCGGCATGTCGCGCAATATAGTGGGCGTGCATGGATGCTTTTAGGGGATGCGGCGCACACCATCCATCCGCTGGCGGGCTTAGGGCTTAATGTAGGCCTTGCGGATTTAAATACATGGCTTAGGTTGTTAGATAAAAAAAATAAACAAAATAAGCATCAAGCAAATATCAAATCAGCGCGTATGTTAGGGGCTTATCAGCGTGAGCGAAAGCATGCTGTTTGGCTTGTTATTGCTTTGATGCAAGCGATAAAATCAACGTTTGGTTTATCAATAAAACCAGCCACTGTGGTTCGAGGACTGGGTATGCGTGTTTTAAACCAGGCCTCGCCTTTAAAACAAATGCTCATGACTTATGCCACAGGAGTGGACAATGAATAATAGGATCCATTAAACTTCACCAAGAAGCCTACTGCTTCCGAATAGCCTGCCAACCAGAGCCTTTATGACGATTCTAACAGAACAAAAACCACTGACAGCTTTTACTGAAAAAGCATACCTTGATTATTCGATGTATGTCATTCTTGACCGTGCACTACCGCATTTGGCCGATGGCTTTAAGCCTGTACAGCGCCGTATTATTTATGCAATGTCGGAACTTGGCTTAAAAGCTGCATCTAAACATAAAAAATCAGCTCGTACCGTTGGGGATGTTTTAGGTAAGTTTCATCCACATGGTGATTTGGCATGTTACGAAGCCATGGTCTTAATGGCCCAGCCGTTTTCATATCGCTATCCTTTTGTAGACGGCCAAGGTAACTGGGGTTCTCCGGATGATCCGAAGTCATTTGCCGCCATGCGTTATACCGAAGCACGGTTGTCTCCGTATGCTGAGGTGCTGCTGTCAGAGTTAAGGCAGGGCACCGTGAATTGGTTAGATAATTTTGATGCGACGTTAAAAGAACCCGAATTACTGCCAGCCCGTCTTCCGAATGTATTGCTGAATGGGGCAACAGGGATTGCGGTGGGTATGTCATCTGATATCTTGCCGCATAATTTAGCCGAAGTTGCGAATGCCTGTATTCATCTGTTAGACACACCGAAAGCATCGTTAGATGACTTGCTAGAGATAGTACAAGGCCCTGATTTTCCAACAGAAGCCGAAATTATTACACCGAAAGCGGCCTTACATAAATTATATGCGCAAGGGACGGGCTCGGTAAAAATGCGCGCAGTGTATGTTGTTGAAGATAATCAAGTGGTGATTACAGCATTACCTTATCAAGTCTCAGGCGCTAAAATTATTGAGCAAATTGCAGCGCAAATGCGGGAGAAAAAACTCCCCATGGTGGATGATTTACGAGATGAATCAGACCATGAGCATCCAACACGCTTGGTGATTATGCCCCGTTCAAATCGTGTGGACTTGAAAGGCATGATGTCGCACTTATTTGCGACAACCGATTTAGAGCGAAGTTATCGTGTAAATTTCAACATGATTGGCCTAGATGGCATGCCACGGGTTAAAAATTTGTTAGTGATTTTGAACGAGTGGCTGGGCTTTCGAATTGAAACCGTTCGTAGGCGTTTACAATATCGTCTTGATCATGTGCTTGATAGATTACATGTAGTCGAAGGCTTATTAATCGCCTATTTGAATATCGATGAAGTGATTGCTATTATTCGTGAATCGGATACACCCAAACAAGACTTAATGACGCGATTTAATTTAAGTGAGCGACAGGCCGATTCGATTTTAGATATTAAATTACGGCACTTAGCTAAATTAGAAGAAGAAAAGTTGACGGCTGAGCGAGATGAGCTTGCACGTGAGCGAGATAAGTTAGCGCTTATTTTAGGCAGTGAGCGACGTCTTCGAACCTTGGTTAAAAACGAGATTTCAGCTGATAGAGATCAATTTGGAGATGCGCGCCGTTCCCCTATTGTTGAGCGCTCGGAGTCTCAAGCATTAAAACAAACCGATATTTTACCTAACGAGCCGATGACCGTTGTTTTATCTGAAAAAGGCTGGATTAGAGCAGCCAAAGGCTTGGATGCAGACGGATGTGCGCTTAATTATAAAGCGGGAGACGCATTTCAGACACAAGTGTCTGTTCGTAGTAATCAACAAGTCATTTTTATTGATACGGAAGGAAAAGCATATAGCCTGCCAGTACATACCCTGCCATCAGCGCGGGGACAAGGTGAGCCATTAACAGGAAAACTCAATCCATCCGATGGCGCAACATTTGTTGCTTTGCTGGCTGCAGAATCTGGACGGCGTGTGATACTCGCAAGTGATGTGGGGTATGGATTTGTAATCAACAGTCAAGATTTATATGTAAAAAGCCGCAACGGACGCGCGTGTTTGAAATTACCGAATAAAGCACTTGTTTTACCGCCTCGTGTGATTGCGTCAGATAAAGCGGCTCATGTGGCTTGTGTAAGCAGCACAGGGCACCTGCTGATTTTTCCTTTGGCTGATTTGCCGGCACTGTCACGTGGTAAAGGCAATAAACTCATGCAGTTATCAGGGGGCGAGCGTGTGGTTGATATACAAGCATTAGCACCGGACAATGCGTTGACTGTATTTGCTGGCAAACGACACTTTACATTAAAGCCTAGCGATTGGGCCGCTTACATGGGCGTGCGCGGACGACGAGGTAATTTATTGCCGCGGGGCTTGCGGCAAGTCTCGGCACTGAGTATTGATGACGACTAGCGGGGTAAGCCCGCTAGGTAGTGCGCTAAGGCATACATATCATCCTCGCTCATGTTTTCGGTGATGCGGGGCATGGTTTGACTTGGATCATTGTGGCGCTCACCCGTTTTAAACGCTTTGAGTTGATGGATAATATAATGAATCTGTTGCCCTCTTAATGCAGGGAAACCAGGTATGCCATTGCCTTTGCCATCAGCGCCATGGCAAGCAGTACAGGCGAGAATGTTTTTATCAGGATTGCCAAATTGATACAGTGCTTCGCCTTGTTGATTTTTTCGTCGTAAGTGATGGCTGCCTGGCGGGCGGGGCTGGTGAGCATAAAAACCAGCAAGATTTGTGATGTCTTCATCTGTTAAATTTAAAATAAAAGGCAGCATGGCGGCGTCGGCATGGCGCGTTTGCCCTGTTTTTAAGTCGAGCAGCTGTTTTTTTAAATAATCGGTTTGTTGCCCTGCAAGATGGGGCCAAGCAGGGTTTAAACTTTGGCCATTGGGGCCATGGCAGGCGGCACAGGGTGCGGATATCGCTTTATTTACCAGGTTATTGCCTGAGGCAATGCTGGTTGAGCATAAAAACAAGTAGATTAGTAACTGGAACAAGCGCATGGCGTTTCTCAAATCAAATTGCTACGCTATAATACATTATTTTTAGGATAACGGGTACACGTGATGATTTATACAGAAGCAACGTTTTTAAAGAGCTCCGCAAAAGTGAATCAACTACCTGAAGATACAGGGGCCGAGGTGGCTTTTGCTGGGCGCTCTAATGCGGGAAAGTCGAGCGCAATTAATTGCTTAACGGGCATTAAACAACTCGCACGCACCAGTAAAACACCCGGTCGAACGCGCCTAATGAATTGCTTTATCTTACAAGATGAAGCGTATCGTCTCATCGATCTGCCAGGATATGGCTATGCAAAAGTATCAAAAACAATGCAGCGGGAATGGCAGGCACATTTAGCGCATTATTTTGAGGTTCGAATCAGCTTGAAAGGCTTGGTGGTGTTGATGGATATTCGGCATCCGCTGATGCCACTTGATTTGTCTATGGTAGATTGGGCGTTGAAACGTCAATTACCCGTACACGTATTATTAACCAAAGCAGATAAAATTAGCCGTAGTCAGGGACAAAGCACATTATTTAAAGTGCAAAAAAATTATGTTGCCTATGAAGGTTTGCTGAGTGTACAGACTTTTTCGTCGTTGAAGCGTCAAGGACTTGATACATTGCATCAAGTCCTTGACGGCTGGTATAGCGAAGCAGATTAGATTTTAAGAGCGATTATGGATAGGGCCGGAAGAAGTCAGCTGCTGAATTTTCCGTTGCATCTGCGCCCATATCGATAGGAAAAAACATCATCTCTGAAGCCGTAAGATATTCATCTTCAGCTGCGGCATTGCGCAGCGCTTGGAATACACCGTTTGAGCCAGCAGGGCTCATAGGGCTAGCAGGGCTCATAGGGCTAGCAGGGCTCATAGGGCTAGCAGGGCTCATAGGGCTAGCAGGGCTCATAGGGCTAGCAATTGAAGATGGGGCTGTTGTTGGTGTTGGGCGTATGATGGGAGCGCTCGTATCAGTTACAGCCGCCGCATTTTCCTCAGTAAGGACCTGAGTAAATGATTGTTTAAATGAAGAGAAAGAGGGGCTTGTTGCTGTATTTCTTTCACCTTTTTCATTGGAGCCAAAAAAATATATTCTGCTTAACTGCTCATTAAGGGCAGCATCGTCGGCGTCGGGAGTCGGGCTGAAACTTGCTCTTAGTTTTCGGATATCACCCGTTGGAGGCATGACTCGTGGCGCGGGGCTAGCCGGAATCAAAGTGGCTAGCAGCTCGTCCCTTATGTCATCGGACAAAGATAAAGGAGTTTGCTTTTCGCCTACGCCTGTTCGTTGCTTAATAAGTGCCTGATGTATCTTTGCGCTCAAAATACAACGGTAAGCTGGTGCTCTTTTTAATGTTCCAAGCCGCTTAGTTTCGCATTCGCCGTTCTCTGACGGTATTACTTGATACATCGCTGCGCGATTGTTCTTAATCTTTTCATGCCCAATCGTAAGAATATAATCCCCAATTTTAAATGTGTCAAGAGCCAGAGGTGGGGTATAAAAAACGTAGAGCTTATGGTCGTTGGCTGGCATGTGATGTCCGCTGTTAAAATTCAAAAAAACAATTTTACTCTTATTTTAATCTTTGTGCAACTAAAAAGCGCATTAAGGGTTGGTGTTATTCGCTTTTAGGGTTAAGCGGGGGCAATTGGGTTGGGTTGGATTTTTTGCGGTGGCGATTATTTCGCTGTTTAGATACGGACTGGATGGCCGTCCAGAGCATATCGGCCTGCCAAAGTGCTGCGTTTTGAGGCTGATATAAGGCTTCTGAAAGTTTATCCAATGCTTCTGTTAAAGCAATATGACGCGCGTTTTTGACTATATCATTCAAATTCAAAATATTATGATCAGGCCAGGCGTGTTGTGCCCACGCAAGCAGTGCTTTGTGCGCAGCCTCTGGCTGATTGGCAAGGCAAGCAGCTTTGATTATTTTGAGTAATTGCGTTTGTGTTGATTTATTTTGAATCGATTGCCGTGCTTTTCTTTTGTAAAAAAGCACCAGAAGTCCTAAGAAGACCAAAGCACTTAAAGTAATTAATCGAGCAAATAAAATAATATGGCTTGGGCTCTCTAATGCTTTATCTAAAATGCGTAGTTCAGGTGTTGTTTGCGATGCTTCGGGTTTGATAGGTTGTGCTGATATATGATTGATGTCAGCAATAATGTACAGTTTCTTCTCGGGCAGCGTGATGGTTTCTTTTTGTTTGGTTATGGTATTAAACCAGCTGATGTGTTGTTTTGGAATGCTGACGTCACCGGGCTGATTGAATAAATAATTTATTTTCAAGGTTGCCGTACCAATAACATTGTCTCCTTCGAGCGCATTATTAAGGGTCGGGCGCTCAGGGTACTGTCGAAATGCATCGGTTTTTATTAAGGTGAGTTCAGGGAGTAGTTCGCCGGGAAGCCCGGTTGCTTTTAAAACAACAGTGCGTGTTAATGTGTTGCCCTCTGTAAGGCGTGTATCGGTTTTATCATAGCTTTCTTTAAATAAAACAGCCTTGGCTGGCAGCCAGTTACTGGGTGTAAAACCATCAGGAATGGCTTTGACATCAAGTGATGCAGAAGGGCCTTGGGCCTCGGCACGCCTTGGAATATCATCATAAATAAGCGCCTGAAATTTAGGGGGGAAAAGAATATGAGGGCCTGTTTTTTGTGGGAAAAAAGCATATTTTTGCTCTTCAACCAAATAAGGACGCCCGTTTTCAATCACTTGATACTGCTGATTATTGCCAAGTGGTATGGTCAGAGCATCACCTAAATTAGGTGGTTGATAGGCTGCATCCAAAATAGAAGACGCATGAAATATTTTAACGGTATACAGTATTTGCTGGTTAATAAATGGATGCGTGTTAGATAAAATGGTTTTCATAAACAATGCACGGTCGGGTGTTGTAACCGAAGTATGTCTTGATGGGGATGGCGCGGCGGCATTCCGAGACACTGTAATCGAGAAAGGTGTGCTACGTGCTTTGCCCACTTGGATGGCGGGAATGGTAACGTTTCCTGTATGCTTTGAAACCAGTGTGACGCTCCAACGGGTTGATGCCTTGGACTGTCCATTACTATAGACATAGGAGGTGCGGTGGTCTGTGCCATGCATATAGAAATCATAATTTAAAGGCCCAAAATCAGGCAGGCCTGAAGGGGCATTTTCATCTAATTCTAAAATAAGATTAAACGGCTCACCCGGTGAAACCGCAGCAGGCTCTGCATGAGCGGTTAGGGTTGAGGCATAGAGACTGCTGGTTAATATCCAAAATATAAGCGTAAAAATAAAAATACGCACGGCTATATTTGTATACATTCTAACCGACCCTCGTCTTTGCGAGGAGGGCGCAAGCCCGACGCGGCAATCCAGCGACCTTGTTCTGATTAAATTAGCCCCCATCCGCCCTGTCGGGCACCTTCCCCCGCCTGCGGGAGAAGGGTTTTTAGATTGGGATTGAATGACGGGATTAATATTTAATCTCATGGGCGATCTGCCTTCAGGCGACGCCAGTGGTCACGCCAAAATTTTTCACGTAATAGCCCGCCTGGATCATCTGGTATTAGTCGCAGCGATTGATTTTGATTTTGCTGCGCCTGCTCTTGCCTGGATTGCTCTTGCTTAGATTGTTCTTGCTCTTGCTTAGATTGTTCTTGCTCTTGCTTAGATTGCTCTTGCTCTTGCTTAGATTGTTCTTGCTCTTGCTTAGATTGTTCTTGCTCTTGCTTAGATTGCCAGTAGGT
>JAHZKG010000075.1 GCA_022600515.1 Gammaproteobacteria bacterium | reverse complement strand
TACGATTGCTGATAAGGGCTATGACAGCGAAGAAATTAGAGAATAAATTAAAGAGAAATCATCTATTCCAATTATCCCACGGAAGAAAAACTCTAAAACGGGTCATGCTGATATAGATTCGGGTTTATATAAATATCGTCATTTGGTTAAAAATGTATAGGGTGTGTTGACAATTGGGCTACAGCCCCCGTCCCGCCTACGTGCCGCGGTTTATCCGTGGCATCCATGGACCCTGCGGACAAGTCGCGGGGCGTAGGTTCTTTGTCGTAGAACGCAGGAGCTTTGATGAATTGAAGCGAAATTATGCTTCGATGCTGGCGATGGCATGTTCATATATCTGGCTTCCTATGTAATTAACGTCACTTGAATGCTACGATCCAACTGAGTCCAAAACGCTAAACAAGGGAGAGAAATGAGATTCTTTTATGTCTATATTATGGCAAATAAGCGTAATGGCACGTTGTACGTTGGTTCAACGTCCGATTTGATTAAACGAGTCTGGGAACACAAAAACAAAGTCATCCCAGGGTTTACTGCTAAGTATAATGTGCACATGTTAGTCTATTATAGTCATTTGATTTTTAAATGACTTGCTCCCAGTGCCTACCTAACGCGACTTGTTCGCGTTATCCAGTTGATTAACTCATGCTGACTGGATGCCGTGGACAAGCCACGGCACGTACGGATTCTCTTATGGTTCACTTAAGAATCAAATCACTATATGAGGCGCATGAGACCTATGTAGAAGCTGCCCGTCGTGAGAAGCGTTTCAAAAACTGGTGCAGACAGTGGAAGTTGAATGCAATTGAAGCTTTTAATTCAGAATGTCATGACCTCTATGAAGAAATCTATTAATTAAAATCTACTGGATGCCGCGGACAAGCCGCGGCACGTAGGCGGTGGGGATGAATTGTCAACACGCCCTAACCAAAAGACAGCCTTTTTCTGGAAGCTGTTCAATACTTTTGACTTGATGCAATCTTGAGTCAAGTGAATCAAGCTTTCTTGAAATAACCCAATATCCTTTTGGTTAGTTCAAAAAACATCCTTATATGATCTAAATGCTATCAATATTATAGTATAGCTGCTATAAGTTCTGCTGCCTCCAAAAGCGTCGTTTAAATAAACGAGGCAATCGCGCACCAAATAAATGTACCATGAGACCAAATAAAATAAAGCATGTTGCCCATATTTTCCATGATTGTATGCCTTCGCCAAGCACCCTATTTGAAACAAACAAACCAAACACAGGCACAAGCAAAGTAAACGGCACCACCATGTTGACTGAATAAATACTAATAAGCCATGCCCAGAGCCCATAGCCAATCCAAGTTGATATATAGGCTATATAAAATACAGCTAACGTACCATGCCATGATAAGGCATGAAGCGATGTCCAAATAACCGTTGGGCCATCAATAACATAAGAAGCTAAAAAAAGCGGTGGAAAAGATAAAAAGCTGGCCCATACAATAAGCCCGATACCTTGCCCTTCTCCCATTTTTCTAATGCATAAATTTCCAGCACCCCACATAATGGCCGCTAACATGATCCATTTAAATCCTGCAAATGTAATATCCCCACCCCCTAGATGCTCAAATACAATCAAAAGACCTATCACTGCAAAACAGCCCCCCATGACTTGCCATCGCGTTAAACGCTCGCCCAAGCATATGGCTGAAAACAAAAAACTAAAGAGCACTTTGATTTGTAAAAGCAATGCTGCAATACCTGACGAAGCACCCGCTTTAACCCCCAAAAATAGAAAAGAAAAATGCAACGTAAATGTTAAAAATCCATATAAAATAAGCCATCGCCAAGGGACATCTGGACGTTTTATAAAAAAAATAAGGGGAATGCTCGACAAGAAAAAACGCAATGCACAAAGCGTTAGCGGTGGAATTTCTTTCAGTCCTAGCTGAACAAAAATGAAATTACACCCCCAAATAAAGGCAACCAATGAAGCCAGCGCTATGTGCTTACCGTGCATATTAATATCCTACGTTTCAAAAAATATGAGTTAGCATGCTTCAGTTACTTGAACATGCGTTGCAAATGCACCCCTTTCGCCTTGTTTCAGCGTGTAGCTGATACGTTGCCCCACTTTTAGCTCTTTGTAACCGGCGGCTTGCACCTCAGAAAAGTGAACAAATATTTCTTGGTTATCTATTTCAGATTGTATGAATCCATATCCTTTGATTTTATTGAATCGTATAACAGTGCCAGTCTGCTGCATGGTGTTTTTCCTATGATCGTAAGTTTCTAAAGCAAAGAGAAAGTATAACATTACCCATGAATAACCACGCTATCAAGACAAGCAATAAAACCAATAAATGATTGTTTATTTTTCTTTTAGATTAAATATGGTATTATATGCAATTAATTAAAACAACAGGATCATTTATGCGTGCATTACTTACCGTTATATCTCTATCTTGCATATTTTTTAATCAAGCAGCTTATGCAACAAATATCTCATTACGAGATAAAATTGGGCAAATGCTGATTGTTGGTTTTG
>JAHZKG010000074.1 GCA_022600515.1 Gammaproteobacteria bacterium | reverse complement strand
GAAGGGTAGCGCCAAGTGGTTTTAGCTTCGGTTTTAGGGCCTTTATTAATATAAATAGCAAAGGCCAGTGTATGCGCATTGGCGGTGTATAAATAGCCAGATAAACTCACAACCCCTTTCATGGTGCCTGTTTTTGCACGAACAAAGCCTTTTTGGTTTGGTTTTTTCAATCGTTTCTTGAGTGTGCCATCACGCCCTGCAACAGGGAGTGCTGCAATATATTCATATGCCAATGGAAAGCGTGCATATAAGAACTGTAATAATTCAACGGTCTGTTTAGGCGTGAGTCGGTCTTGTCGCGATAATCCTGAGCCGTCTGTTAAATTGGCTTTGTTGAGTTGAATGCCGGTTTCTTGTTGCAAGAATTGCTTGAGTACGGTTTTTGCACCAGCCCAATTAACAGGTGAGCCGTTTAAAACAGACGCTGTATGTAAATAAAGGCTGTCGGCATATAAATTATCAGAGGTTTTAAGTGTATCAGCAAGCAGTTGGGAAATGGGTCTAGAGCTATGTTTAGCCAGTAATAAGGCGTGCTGAGGTTGCTTACCATAAACTACTTTCCCATTGAGTTGAATACCTAATTGAGAGAGTCCGGAGCGAATTTGGGCTTTAGCATAAATAGAAGGGTTTCTAATCGCTAATTTTTTTCGGGCAGACCAACTGCCTATACCAATACAGCCGCGAACAGTGAGTTGATTATCAGCGTCCATAATATAATTTAGGCCGCATCCAGCCGCTTTGGCTTTGGTGATGACTTCGTTATTGAGGTGAATGCCATTGGTTTTGGGGTGCAGTTCTATGATGGCCTGCTCTCCTATACGGGCGGCAGGGTTAGTAATGACCACAAAACGATTTTCATCAAGTACGAGCGGTGAGAGTGGGGCACCGTAGCCCTGAATTAAGTCTTTTTTAGTCCAGCCTGGCGCGGAAGGACTAATGCCTCGACGATGGCTGACAAGCACTATATTTCCTGTGATTTGTTTGATGCCCCACGTGTTTAGTTCGCTCAATAATTGATTTAAATCATCTGTGCTAAAAGACGGATCGCCCGGTAGATATAAATAAATAGAGCCATCTAAAACGCCATTTTTTAGATGCTTTGCCGTGGTACTCAACTCGGTTTGAAAGCGATAATTAGGTCCCAGTGCAAGCAAAGCGGCTGCATCAGAAAATAATTTCATGTTGCTGGCAGGAATAAATGCTTCGGAGGCATTACGGGAATACAAAGTGTCCCCTGTATTTAAATCAACAACCAATGCACCAATATTAATATCAGGGTCAACGCGGTTTAAAAGCTGTTCGATGTCATGTTGTACTGGGGTTGCCCACAGTGAGCTTGTAAGAACATAAAATACAATGCTGAGTAAAATCCGTTTCATGAGTAAGCTATCCTTCTTTTGTGTGCATTGACACTTGAAGGATAGTTCAAAGAATGCGATTTGTCGTTTTTACATTACTCATACTCAGGAAGTGGTTCTTGATCAGGAAATATCTCAGCAAGAGAAACTGATAATCCATCTTCTCGCACAATACGTGCATGCTTCCGTTGTAATTGACGTGGCTCATCAACCGCACAAGAGTGACATAAAATAGCAACTTCATGCGCAATGCTGTTCGCATAATGATACATGCGATCCATTTTGTTTTTGACAACTAAGCCGTTTTGAAGGCGAGGGTTATGTGTGGCAATACCGGTTGGGCAGGTATTTTGATGGCATTTCATGGATTGAATACATCCCAGCGCCAACATACAGCCTCGGGCTGAATTAACAAAATCAACCCCAGCACATAATGCCCAGGTCACCTCAGCAGGGGTAATTAATTTACCACTTGCAATGACTTTAATGCGGTCGCGTAAATTATAAATAACTAAAATATCAACAAGCTTTGGTAATGACTCAGAGATAGGAATGCCAACGTAGTCGATGAGGCCTTGTGGTGAGGCGCCGGTGGCGCCATCAGCACTATCGAGTGTAATAAAATCAGGTGCAGATAAAATGGCTCGCTGATGAATAGCAAGGCATAAGTCATGCAGCAACTCGTAGCTACCGAGAACAAATTTACATCCCACAGGATTACCGGTTACATCAGGAATCCGTTGAATCATATCCAGTAAGTCGCCGACATCGGAGATGTCAGGATGTCGATTGGGGCTAATTGAATCTTCGTGTGCTGTAATGCCACGAATTTTAGCAATTTCTTCAGTAACTTTAATGGCCGGTAAGATGCCTCCTTTCCCAGGTTTTGCCCCTTGGCTGAGTTTTATTTCAAACATTTTAATATTAGGATTTTTCGCAAACTCTTGAAGACGCTCATCAGAAAGCGTTTCCTCTTTATTTCGAAAACCATATTTGGCGGTGCCTATTTGAGCGATAACGTCGCAGCCGCCTTCAAGATGATAAGGTGAAATGCCGTCTTTACCTGTATTGGGCTAGCACCCTGCTTTTTTAGCCCCAAGAGATAAAGCTCTTACGGCTTGTTTTGACCGTGCGCCATAACTCATGGCGGACACATGAAACATATGGGTTGCAACATAAGGTGTTTTGCAATGCTTACCAATCGTAAGGGGTTTTATATGTGCTTCACGGGAAGAAAGAAGCGCTGACAAAATAAAGTGTGCCGGTGCTGTGAAGCGGTCTTGTTGAGCCAAAACCAATGGTCGTATCAATATGTTTTGCTGCGCCATACACCCAATTTCGTTCAGCGCGATTAAACCGAAGTTCTTCTCGACCGCTTGTAAAAAAATATTGTCTGAAAAACTCACCTAAATATTCACACCAATAGTGAAAATGCCCAACCAATGGATAATTTCGAAGAATCGTATGTTTTTTCTGGCTTTTATCTAAAAAATAAACAGCGATACAAATAATAAGAGCGAGTAAGATAAAAACACGGGAATAAAACTGGTCCAAAATTAAAGTGTCAAATAAATAGGGATATTCTTTGTCAATTTGGGGTGTGGCCACAAATGTTCCTTTTTCGTGACGTAACGCTAATTTATCATACCGGGCTGTGGGTTTAGGAGCCATAGTCGAAAATAAGCAAATTTTATTTTTGTGAGAGTCATCTATACTCAATGAAATGCCTTTATTTTTTAGGATACGTAAATGGATACGCCGTTATCACTTAGAGGTTACTTATTGGTTGCGATGCCATCTCAACAGGGAGAGATTTTTGAGCGGAGTGTTATTTATGTGTGTGAACATCAGTCAGAAGGTGCGGTAGGCTTAATTATTAATCAGCCGCTTGAATACCCGTTAGACTTTATGTTTGAGCAACTGCAGATTGACTCAAGTGATGCGAAACAAAAAAATCAGCCCTTATTATTTGGCGGGCCTATTCAGCCTGAACGCGGGTTTGTTATTCATCGTCCATTTGGTCAGTGGCGTTCGAGCTTATTACTGAGTGATGATGTGACGATTACCACATCAAATGATATTATTCGCGCCATTGCATGTAATACAGGGCCATCCGATGCGCTGGTCGCTCTTGGGTTTGTTGCTTGGGGAGAGGGGCAACTTGATCAAGAACTTGAAGAAAAGTGGTTGGTATGTCCTTATCAGCCTGAATTATTGTATGATACCCCATTTGATGAACGCTGGAAAAAAACAGCCACAGGTATTGGAGTCGATGTGAATCAGTTAATTGGAAAAGCAGGGCATGCCTGATCCGGTTTATTTAGGGTTTGATTTTGGATATAAGCGTATTGGTGTTGCAGTGGGTCAACGTTTAACCGCTACAGCCAATCCATTGCCTACATTACAGGCCAATGAAGGTGTTCCTCGCTGGGAATTAATAGCAACTTTGATTAAGCAATGGCAGCCAGATGCATTGATTGTTGGGTTTCCCACACGAATGGATGGCGGCAACTTATATGTTACAAAACCCGCAAGAAGATTCGCAAAAGCCTTGAAAGAGCGTTCTAACCTACCCGTTTTTTTAGTGGACGAACGTCTGTCAACGGTTGAAGCACGTGCACAATTGTTTGCCGAAGGGGGGTATCGAAAGCTCAAAAAAGTAGAAGTAGATAGCATGGCCGCATGTATTATCTTGGAGCAGTGGTTGCAGGAATCGGAGTGAAGGAATCATGAAGTATTTTTTAGATGTTGATACATTAACACCTGATACGGCGCATGCATTATTTGAGCGCGCATTTGATTTAAAACAAGCGCAGACTTATCCTCAATATCATCATATATCGCTTTTAAATTTATTTTATGAAGAGAGCACACGGACAAGATTAAGTTTTGATTTAGCTGCTAAAAAGCTAGGTATTTCTGTTCTTAATCTAGACCCTAAACGCTCCTCAGAAGCCAAAGGCGAATCAATGGCTGATATGCTACAAACCATAGCCGCCATGGGGATTAATATATTAGTGATGCGGCATCCAGATGATGATGTATTTTCACGTGTGGTGAGCACGATACCCACAGAACTTAAGTTACTTAATGCAGGCAATGGGATGCTTGCGCATCCAACACAAGCAATGCTTGATATTATGACCATGCTTGAGCAAAAAATTGTATTACAAGATGCTAAAATTGTGGTGGTCGGTGATATTTTACACTCACGTGTCGCAGGGTCGTTACAAAGGCTGTGCGCGCTTTTAGGTGTGAAAGAGCTTGTTTTTACAGGGCCACGGGCATGGTTGCCTGATGCGCTTGAGTATGGGGATATGACAGATTCATTGTCGGATGCGTTAGAAGATGCTGACGTTGTGATGACGCTGCGTGTGCAACGAGAGCGGTTTACACCAGAAGAAAGTTTAAATTTTGATGCGTACCGAAAACAATACGCAATTACAGAAGCGTTATTATCCCATGCAAAACCCAATGCGTGTGTATTACACCCAGGACCAATGAACCGAGGGGTTGAAATAGACAGCGCAGTTGCTGATGGTCCTCAGTCTTGTATTCTAAAACAAGTTGAAAATGGTGTGTTTATTCGCATGGCGATTCTTGAAGCTTTAATAAAATAAAATAAAATAAAATTAAATCACCATGGATTTTAACACTTGTTTATAAGATAAAGCCTGTTTTAAATCTTTTTGAGTCACTGTCTCGTGGGCATTGAGATCAGCAATGGTACGTGCAATTTTTAGCAGTCGATGAAAGGCGCGTGCGGATAACTTGAGCTGGTTCAGCACTTGGTCTAAAAAAGCCTGATCTTGTGTTTCTAAGTCGCAAAATGTCTCACATTGTTTGGCATTAAGGTGTGCATTGAGCATGCCTTGACGTTTGATCTGATGTGCACGAACATTTTCTATTTTAGCGCGAATAGCCGAGCTCTCATGGGTTTGGGAGGTGTTGGGCTGAAGTAGTTCTTCTTTGCTTAAGGCATGCACAGTAACCTGCATATCAATTCGGTCTAATAAGGGCCCTGAGAGCTTGGCTAAATAGCGATTGATGCGATCGGGTGTACAAAGACATAGGCGACTTGGATTACCCGCATGCCCACAGGGGCAAGGGTTCATGGCGGCAATGAGTTGAAACTTTGCAGGAAATTCAGCTTGTGCTGCCGCGCGTGAAATACAAATCTGCCCAGATTCTAGCGGTTCTCTTAAGGTTTCGAGTACCCGACGATTAAATTCAGGGAGTTCATCCAAAAATAAAACACCGCGATGCGCGAGTGATATTTCGCCAGGTTTTGGCGGGTTGCCGCCACCGACCAATGCGACAGGAGAGGCCGTATGATGCGGAGAACGAAAAGGCGGATCTTGCCAGCGATGTGTACTGGGAAGGCGGCCACGCGTTGAATGAATGGCAGCACTTTCAAGGGTTTCTGTCTCGTTTAATTTGGGCAATAAGGTGGTGAAACGCTTGGCTAGCATGGTTTTGCCGCTGCCGGGTGGCCCTGATAAGAGCAAGCTGTGGCCGCCGGCAGCGGCAATTTCGAAAGCGCGCTTGGCATGATGTTGGCCTTTTACATCAGACCAATCCAGTGCTTGTTCAGTATTTATTTCAGGGGGAAAGTCAGGAATAGGGAGCAACATTTCGCCATGACAGAGCGCATTACATAATTCACGTAAGTTGTTCGCCATAAAGAGTGCATGATACCCGGCAACACTGGCTTCTTTTGCATTGGCTTCGGCAATCACGAGTGTTTGGTTGGCTTGGCGCGCTGCAAGCACGACAGGGATAATACCTGATACGCCTCGAAGTTGGCCATTCAAGGCCAGCTCAGCAATAAATTCATGCGTGGCTAATGGTGCGAGTGGTATTTGTCCGGATGCAGCTAAAATACCAAGCGCAATGGGCACATCAAATCCGCTCCCTGTTTTGGGTAAGTCAGCTGGGGCTAAATTGACGGTGATGCGTCGGTTTGGGAACTCAAAGTGGCTGTTTAAAATAGCACTTCGAACACGGTCTTTACTTTCTCTAACCGCGGTTTCTGCAAGTCCTACAATGGCGAAGGCGGGTAATCCTCGAGACAAATGAACTTCCACAGCAACCGGCTGAGCATGGATGCCAAGTGTGCTACGTGTGCGGGTAATAGCAAGATTCATGCGTATAACGTCCTTGTTGGTTGGATAAAAACATCCCGTTTTCCGTGTGGGATGCGAAGCTACAATAGCCTATTTTAATCTGAGAGGCTATTTTTTATTAGCTAATATAATATCGAGTTGATTTTGCAGAGCCTCAACTTTTTCACGTGTTCTTGCAAGCACTTTAACTTGCGCATCAAATTCTTCACGTGTGACTAAATCAAGCTGTGAAAAAGCTGCTTGTAAAATAGATTTAAATGTATCTTGCATATCAGCCTCAATTTGCTGAATGCTTGTTGGCAAGGTAGCGCACAATTTTTTTGTGAGGTTATCGAGTTGTTGGGCATTAAACATGAGCGGCTTCTCCTAAGTGGTTTATAAACAACCACTCTTCGGTGGTAATAGGCAGAATCGATAAGCGATTCCCTTTTTTTAATAATTGCATATGCTGCAGTTCAGTGTATTGCTTTAAAGCATTGAGTGGAATCAGCTGTTTGAATTCATCTTCAAAGCGCAAATCGACCATAAACCAGCGTGGTTTTTCAGGTGTGCTTTTAGGGTCTGGGTGATCGCTTTCGGGGTCAAACGCAGTGTGGTCGGGGTAAGCTGTTGTTACAACAGTCATTGTGCCAACAATCCCTGGTAGCGCACAACTGGAGTGGTAAAAAAAAGCTTTGTCACCGAGTTGCATGTCATTACGCATAAAATTACGGGCTTGATAATTACGGATACCATCCCAGTGTGTGGTTTGATTGGATGATTGTTTTAAATCTTCAATGCTAAAGCAAGAAGGTTCAGATTTAAGTAGCCAGTAACGGGTCATGAAGTACTCCAATATGTGTTTTTTTCGGTAGCAACGCCTGTTAAGGGAATGTCCCAAGGGTCTGCGATGAGTGATGGCTCGTGTTGAAATTCATAAGCGGCACCCAATAGACAGTTTGGGGTTTTATTTTTAAGTGTACGGTCGTAATAACCTGCCCCTCGGCCAAGACGTGTGCCTTGGGTGTTAAAAGCAACGAGCGGTAGAATCATTAAGTCTAAATCTTCGATAGAGATAGCGTGTACCGAAGACACATCAGGCTCTAGAATTTGATATGTGCTGATTGTTTGAGGCGTTTTAGATGTTGCAGGTAAAAACATGAGGGTTTTACTGCTGGGTATCATGACTGGCATGTAGCAGGTTTTTCCTGTGGATTCAGCCAAAAGCCATAAGGGATTCAAGCTAATTTCCCCTCCTATACTTTGATAGAATGCAATGTGCTGTGCTGTTTTATAGACGGATAAAGCCTGAATACGTGCGCACAGTGCGATTGATGCTTCATGTTGCGCTTGCTGTGAGAGTACCTTGCACTGTGTAAGGCAGGCATGGCGCACTGTGGCTTTATCGAAGGATGGCATGGCATTAAAAGCCGCTTAAAATAAAGTAGAGCATTATTGCGTGGATGCAAAGAAACTTCAACTGCTTCATAAAACCTTAATCTTTGTACGTTAATCTAGCAGTAATTTAATTATAAGAGCACGTGTGAGGTTTGTATGATGAAAAATAGCACACACTTGATTTTAAGTCGTTTAGGGAAGAGCGTTAAGCAAACAGCGCTGAAAAAGCGGGTAACGCGTGCGGAAGAAGTCCCTGAATCGCCAAAAAATACACCCGATATGCGCCATACCTTAGCGGCGTGCATGAATAATACAAATAGCCCTGATGATAAACTGGGGTCATAAGCATTTGGCCTGAATTGCATTCGCCTCTACCTTAGGTATACTTTAAATTACTACTCAAATACATTGGACTCATTATGGCCGCTGGGTTTTCTGAAGGAGCGCATTGGCGTGATTCAGCCAGAGCTGCACGGTTTTTCATGGTGGATGCACGAGCAGCCTTTCCTCTTTTCTTCTTTTTGATGCATATTCGTGTTTGGACGGGCATACTCGTTTTAGTATCGGCTTTTTTCTTTGGCATACTTGAGCACTATGGATTTAGCCTACCCGTTTTTTTTCGCTGGATACGTACTTTTTTTGCTGGGCATGTAAAAATGTCACGGCCATGGTGGATGTGATATGGCGTTAGATATTTCTCAAAGTATGGTTTTAATTGCTTTTAAATTAAAAGCTAAATTTATGTTAAATAATCATCCAATTAAACCAGAAGAAGTTTTTTCCCCCACCGGCTTATTGCCTGCAATTGTTCGTCGTGCTGATCAATTAAGCTCGTTGTGCTTGGGGTATGGTCTTGGCGCATCGTTTGAAGATGCGGAAGGCGCTTTACTCGGTACACGTGTTTTATTTGATGAAGTCACACCCAACGCGCTCCGTTTGCTTTGTCTTACTGATGTGTTGAATGAACTAATCCAAGGCTCCCCTAGTCCTGATAACGCACCACTTGATGAGTTAATGTATGATTAGTCTGCTGTTTTAACTGCTCCTCATCTGTTTTTTTGCTCAGAGTGTAAAGAAATCGAAAAAAAACACCTACTTAATCTTTTCTTAAGGTATATTGCGTATTCTTTAGGGTAAGCAATGCTTTTATATTGGGCATATTGATTAAGTTTTATTGTTTTAAGGGGTGCTGTTATGTCACACAATCCACACAATTTTTTTGATATGAAAAAAGCGGTGCAAGCAGGCAGAGTAGCTGCTCACGGAGAGCGCCTGGACCTAAGCGAGTACTTGAAAGGACCTACTATGTCTGAGGTCGAAGTGCTAGTAGCGCAGGCGGAAGGTTATGGTGAAAAGTTATCGAAGGGCGTGGACATAATGAGGGGTGCTGATATGATTAAGGGCGCCAAGCTCCTCTCGGATTTATTTAATCAGCTTGGGGATATACACGCAGGTAAACTAGAGCGTTTATCTGAGCATCAGAGTGGGCCTAGTGCGCCAGCAGCTTAGTGATGGTGAAAAATAAATTTTTTGCTTTAAGTGCGCTTTGGTTTGCTATAATAAAGAGACTATGAAAAATAATAAATTATCAGATGAGCAAATCAAGGCCGTTTTGGCGGCCTTTCAAAACGCCCTTGATCATGGGCCTTGGGCGAGTTCGTCGTTATTACGTGTGTTAGGTAAAAAATTACAAGGCATTCATGATGAATTTGAGGCACAGGTTCATTTGAAGAACAAGGCCGTGACCGTTAAAGAAAGCCAACATCATACTCAAAGAAAACCGAACTCAACACAGCAAGAAATATTTGTTTCTTTATATTCAACGGATGGGGAGCAGTTAAAATCGTGGGAACAGATTTTGATTACCTTGCCCAAGCAAATGCTATCTCGACCGATTTATGCAGAAGAAGACGCAATTAAAAAGGCAATAAAAACACGGGATAACCAAGTCAATGAAGCCTATCTTGTGATTTATGTAAGCAAGCAAAGTTTGTTGAATGTTCCTGATGACAGAACCCCTAAAGACCGTCTGGGCAGTCCTTTGTTAACCTTAAAAAATAATGCATTGTCGCTTGATAAAATTGTGCGGTTTGTGCATTTGGATAGTGTTTATACCTATGCGCGTGGGCGATTGACAAAAGATTTATCCGCTAATAGCGATTCATAGTCGCATCAAGAAGAAACTGGGTATATACTCAGAATTAACTATATTGCTTTCTCGGCGCAGAAACACATATGGCAGGACAACAACAACAGTCTTCAGGCGGTGGCGGCGATGATGCACTCGCACCGGTTTGGATTACTATTTTATTGCTTGGTACGGCTTATCTTATATGGTATTTCGGCCATGCTTATATTGTTTCAGCTGTCTTTTTCCTGAACGCTCTTCAAGCGAAACTTCTACTTCTTGTTTTCAATGATGCGGTCTTGCAACAAGAGCTACGGTTGATGCAAACAGTCGATACTGGCGCCGTTTCTTGGAGTGACATGGTTTCAATTACGACGGGTGTAGGTGAGTATACGCGGTATCCAGTGATTGCTTGCCTGGCTTTCTTAGCGTTTCACTTATACCGTTCAAATGTCATATTGAAATTTAAAAAAACACACAGCATGAATTCTCTTAAAAGCCAAGAGCAGGCAAATTGGCCGTGTATTATTCCTGCGGTGACAGAGCAAAATCTGGTTGGATTAGATGTGAACAAAGGCGTTTGGTCGATGGCAATGACGCCGGTAGAATTTGCACGTAAAAATAAATTATTGCGAAAAAAAGATGCACTGTTAGATAATCCTATGCCAGGTCAGGAAATGACAGCAGGTGTGCGACGTGGTGACGCAAAACGTGTTTTCACCTTACAGTTAGGGCCTTATTGGGATGGGTTTGAGAATTGCACACCACAAGCACGTGCCTTAGCTGCAGTGTTTATGGCTCGCATGTGTCGTGATCGTAAGGCGGCAGAATTAATCTTAACGACGTTAGATAAAACATCAGCAGATGGACGGCCTGATTATTCAGTTGCACTTCCGACCATTAAGAAATATGAAAACACAGACATGGTACAAAACATTGTGCAGCGACATGCATATCAATTAACAGTGGTTGCAGCCTTGCTGATTGCGTCACGTGATGATGGGGTGGTACCGAGCGCTGAATTTTTATGGCTTAAACCTGTGGATAGGCGCTTATGGTACATGCTAAATACGATCGGGCGACAGACCGCTTTTTCAGAAGTCGGCGGCCCTTTTGCGCATCTGCGTGCAGAGCAAGTTATGGGACGTCGTTCATTAGCACCGATGATTGATGAAGCAATTAAGGCGCTTGAAGTGGCGGTTAAAGAAGTGCAACTGTCCCCTAAAGATTTACAGGAGTTAACGCCATGAAGCGAGGTATTGAGTCGCAGCATGAGGTCGACCCTACGCGACTTTTGCGAGATACGCGAACCTTTGGCGAGCGAATAAAGGCATTTTTTTCTAATTCAGCGAATGTTGTTATTTTACTGTTTGTATTTTCTGCGATGGCTTACATTTTCCCAGT
>JAHZKG010000073.1 GCA_022600515.1 Gammaproteobacteria bacterium | reverse complement strand
TTCCAACGGTAACATTGTAATCGGTCATCGCTATCCTCCGGTTTTTATTGTTATAGAGACATAACTAATATACCGAATTTTGGTGATGACCCCTAACTCAAAAAGCCACCTCGAATTTACAGCAGTTTACGGACTTAACCACTGTGAATCCTGGCGGAGATGGACTTGTGGTATTTCTAGGCCTTGCTGGCATACCAACAAGCTAAAAGGTTGAGTGAGTAAAGCAACTAAACCTGGTTCTGTCGCATTATTGTATACGGCGAAGAAAAGCTGTTTGCCTTCGAAATTAAACACAACGCGACCATCACAGCCAAAATGCTACACGGCTTAAGACAATTCAAAACAGATTACGCTATGGCAGAGTTATTTATTGTTTATACAGGGCGCTTTATGCGAGCATTTACTGATTAATTAAACTTTTCGTCTCAGAAAACCCCAAAATCGCCCTAAATATTCGTGCCATGCCACATTAAAGCGCATCAGGTTGCTTGCAGTCGGTAAAACGCGTCGCCATGGTTTTTTGACTTCTGATGGTATAAAAAGATACTGACAAGGTGCCGCGATAGGATGCATGTTTTGTTTTTCAAAGAGCCGCATGGCGCGGGGCATATGAAGTGCTGAAGTGACTAAATAAAACGGGGCTGAACCAATCATAGGCTGAATAAAACGTGCTTCATCTGCCGTATTAATCGAATCTGTCTCAAGCACAGTATTTGCCTGAGGTACACCTAACCAATCAGTAAACGATGCTTGCCTCATGGCTTCAGCATATGCAACATGCTTACTCCCCCCACCCGATACAATCAGCTTTGCGTGTGGTAATTGACGATAGAGACGTACCCCTTCAAGCACGCGCTTTACGCTCGGACCACTCAATACTTCAGCGGCAGGAAGACTTAAATTTTCAGCAACGCCGCCCCCTAATACCACAACCCAAGGCACTGCTGCATCAACCTGCTTAACATACGAATACTCGCTTTCAAGCCGAGCTATCATCCAATCAGGCAACCAGGGTGTGCTGGTCAAATACAACCCAACCCATAAAAAAGCACACACAAAGCCTAACCATTTCGTGGTGCATTCTCGTCCTGGCCACAATAAATAAGCAATGCAGGCAAGTAGAATCAAAAAAAACCAAGCAAATGGATTCAGTAAATATTCAAAAAAATTTCGACAGGCTGCTGCCAGCGTTCCATATGTCACAATTCACTTTCCTTATTAACGTACACGCCCCATCCAATAAAGCCCAAGCAATGCAAACACAACGGTCGGTAAAATCGCTGCAAGTTCAGGTGGCCAATTCAACACATCAGCTAACGGCCCAAAAAAACGGTTGATCAAATGAAATCCAAAGCCAATACTTGCACCCACCAATAATTTTGCACCCATGGTTGAACTGCGTAATGATCCAAACACAAAAGGAATGGCTAGCATCATCATAACCGCCGTTGTAAAAGGCTGAACTAAACGCTGCCAATAGGCAAGCCTATAGTGGAAAAACATACCCCGACCATGCTGTGATTTTACATACGCTCTAAGCGCTAGAAAATCTAGCTCATCTGGCTGCTTTCCCGTCACTCGCAAGGTCACAATATCAAGTGGAATATCCCAAGGCATGCTTTCAATAACACGTACATGTGTTTTATTTTTTTTGAACATCGTTTCTTCAATGCCGTAGGCACGCCACGCTCCTGCTTCTTGAACCAGCCGCGCAATACTTCTTGCAAACACTAAATCATGCTGCTTATTAAAATGAAACTGCTCAATATTGTGTAATTTCTTATTAGTTAATGCATCCCCTATCACGACAAAATCAGTGTCATGTTTAAACCAAATGCCGTGCAATGTTTGCATGGCCTGTCCATTATTAATAGCTTCCCATCGTTTTTCATTCGCAAGGGCTAAAAAACGCGGGGCGAATACTTCGCCGAGCAATGCGACAAAAACAGCCACCAACAAAGCCGCCTTCAAAACAGCCCATGTCATACGCTTAATAGACACACCTGCTGCTTGCATCACGATTAATTCTCGATGACTCGCAAGGCTACCAAGCCCCATCAGCGCGCCAAGCAAGCACGCCACAGGAAAAAATAAGTACACCTCACCCAATACCTCTAACCCAATGACTGAAAGCACCTGCTGAATATGATACTGCCCACGCCCTAAGTCATCTAATTCATTGACAAATAAAATAAATAATTGCAGACCTATTAACATCAACGTAACAAGCGCTATCGCGCTTAGTACTGTTTTTCCAATATAATTATCTAGTATTTTCATGAGAGCCTCACCCGGTTTCGCCAAATGAGCGCCAAACCAACCAATGCGATGCTGCCATGCAAGCACCCCATACCTAACCACCACGAAATTTTCCCACTCGCAATCGCATCACGGGCAACAAACATAAAATCCGCATATAAAATAAAAAGTAAAATCGCTGGGAATAAACGCGCATATTTTCCTACGCGCGGATTCACACGAGAGAGCGGCACCGCAATAAACGTTAAGACAATCACCATGAGTGGAATTGAAAAACGCCAGACAAGTTCTGCCGCTTTGGCCTGCTTGTTTGTATTTAAAGCCCACAAATCTGCTGTTTTAAGCGCCCGTAAATCACCCGCTTTAGGGATAATAACAGGTTCAGGCAAAGGGGTTTCATAACGCTCAAAATGCATCACCCGATAATTCGCATGGCCTGGCTTGCCTTGATATGCATGTCCATTGGTTAGCACGAGGTCATGCACTCCTGTATCCGGACGCGTTATAATATGTGCTTTATCAGCCCAAAGCACCTCCCAGCCTTTTTTTTCTTTTTGTTTATCCAGGCGCGCTAAAAAAATATCATGCGCCTCTGTATGCTCATGCTTCATTTTTTCAACATAAAACACCGCATTTTCACCTGGCACATGACCAAAGCGTCCTGGCTCTAAGGTTTGAATGAGCATTTGAATGCCTGTGCTACGTAGTAATTTTGTTCGCTCTAATGCAATCAAGGGGTTAACCCAAAGTAAAATCACCAGCACAATCAATGCAACGCCCGATCCCATAATCAAACTATGCTTTAAAAGCTTTGGCGGGCCATAGCCACAGGCGTGCAATACCGTCATTTCACTGTCCGCATACAAACGGCCATAGGCCAGTAGCAGCGCCATATAAAAACCGAGCGGCATTAATAGTCCCATCAACATCGGTAATTCAAGTACTAATAATTTAAAAATAAAGGAAGCAGGAATTTTCCCACTCGCAGCGCGAGCCAAATAACGAACAAATTGATTACTCATAAAAATAAGCAACAAAATACTTGTCAACGCAAGTAAGGTTGTAAATACTTCTCTAGCTAAATAACGAAAAATAAGCACGGTCTATTTGTCCTACACACAAAAAAAAAGAAGTCTAGCCAAGTGACGCAGGCCTCGCTAAAATAACAGTTTTTGCATATTAGAGGAAGTCGACATGACATATGGACTGATCACAACACCCACTTTTGATTCCGATAATTCAGATCACTGTCTTGTCCTCGGCTGTTTTGAACAGTGTACACCACCTGTTCAAGCCAATGATAATAAACTCAAAACGCTGTTCAAAAAATTACCCCATAAAGGCGATATACTCTGGCATAACACCGAACAGCAGCCCACTTTACTGATTCATTGTGGCAGTGAGAAAGACATAATATTAGAGCAAATAAAACCGTTGATTCAAACCATATTAACAGCGTTGAACCAACAAAAAATAACACACGCAACGATTTGCTTGCCACAAATAAAAAACATTACCCCCAATCAACAAATTGAATACATGGTGCTAACATTTGATGCCTTACGCTACACACCACCCCACCTTAAAAGCACATGTAATCCACACCCACCTGCACTTGAATCCATTCAATTTTATCAGGAATATGCAACCAATAAATCCTTAGTGGCGGCCACAGCAACAGCGGCGGGCATCACTTGGACACGTGACTTTGCCAACTTACCTGCTAATCACTGTACACCCACCTACATTGCAAAAGAAGCGGTTGCTTTCGCAAAAAAACATAAAACATTAAGTGCACGTGTACTTGAACGCAAAGACATGCAGAAACTAGGCATGGGTGCTTTTCTATCCGTTAGCAACGGCAGTACCGAACCTCCCAAACTGGTTGAACTTCAATATACAGGCACAAGCAATACCAGCGCACCCATTGTATTGGTGGGAAAAGGCGTGACGTTTGATGCGGGTGGCATTTCGTTAAAGCCACCTAAAGGCATGCATGAAATGAAATATGATATGGCTGGCGCCGCCAGCGTTTTAGGGGTTATCAAAGCCTGTGCCCTGATGGAGTTGCCCATCAATGTCACCGGACTGTTAGCCTGCACAGAAAATATGCCCGGTGGTAATGCAACCAAACCTGGCGATGTTGTAACCAGCATGCTAGGTAAAACCATTGAAATCACAAATACCGATGCCGAAGGCCGCATGGTGCTTTGCGACACACTCACCTATGCTGAACGCTTAAAGCCAGAACTTGTTATTGATATCGCCACACTTACCGGTGCGATTATTGTCTCACTGGGACGCTGGGCCAGTGGGTTTATGACAGAAGATGAAAGACTTGCCGAGCTGATTGAAACCGCAGGAATAGAAAGTTGCGATCCGGCTTGGCGCATGCCCCTTAATCCTTACTATAAAGAAGCACTTGAAAGCCCTGTCGCTGACATGATTAATGCCTCTCTTGATGGCGAGGCGGGTAGTATTACGGCGGCATATTTTCTCTCAAACTTCACCAAAAAATTTCGTTGGGCGCATTTAGACATTGCAGGCACAGCGTGGAATTCAGGCAAAAAAAATACCGCAACGGGTAGGCCCGTACCACTGCTCATGAACCTTTTACGGCATCTTGCATATGCGCATTGATTTTTATGTTATTAAAGATGAGCACCCCGAAGCTTTAAGGCGCGTTGCTACGCGCCTGCTTGAAAAAGCCTATGCACAAAGCCTTCGCATATGGGTTATATGCGCCAATCAAGCAGAAGCCAAAGCACTTGATGATTGGCTTTGGACCTATAAAGACAATAGCTTTCTGCCTCATTGCCTTACGTCTGCTATTCCCGAAGGACTTGACCCGCCTATTCAAATTAGCTCAAATCATAATACGCCACCTAAAAATGCGTTTCATTTACTGCTTAATTTAAGCGAAAGCACACCGGAAAACATACAAAATTTTGATCGCATACTTGATTTAGTGGCACATCATCAAAAAGACGCTGGACGTACACGATATAAAGCGTATCAAAAACAACAAGCCGAACTACATTACCATTATGTTTAAATGACGGTCTAATTGTAATACAATAAAAATCTATTCTTATTCATCAATCAAGGTTTTTTATGCCTCCAAGACCTCACAAAAAATATCATCCAGCTGAAGCTGCACCTTCAGCCTCCGCTGCATCTGCATCTCCCTCTTTGCTTGATAGAATGGATGAGAATATATTGGCAGACATAAGTCTTCAATTAGGCAAGCAAGACTATAGATTCTTCGGGCAAGTAAACAGCAGTATTAATGCAACTCTCAAAGACCGTGCATATATTACCGAGGCTATCAATCAAATAAGAGAACAAGATGTCCCCTTTAGCTGCTTATCTAAAGCACTTCGGTCCGACCCAGAAGTTATCGAAGCAGCACTTCAATACGACGGCCTCAACCTGAAGTATCTATCAAAAAAACTCCAAAATAATGAAGAGATGGTTCGTATTGCAGTCGATCAAAATAGAAATGCAGCACTGTTTGCATCAGATGAATTAAAAATAGCACTTGCTCTACCGATACCCTCCGTAGCCAAGCAGCTATTCTAAGAATACATAATAGCTGCATTAAGTGCAGCTCACTGCTCGTCTACAGCAATCGCTTGTCTGGCACTTGAATTAAATCACTCAACGCCTTAACCCCCATACTGTTTAATTAAATAGGCTGCAATCGCTTGAATGCCCATTGCTTCACCGCCAGCCGGCTTTCCAGGGGTTGATTTTAAATTCCAGGCCATTAAATCACAGTGCATCCATGCTGTATTTTCATCAACAAAACGCTCTAAAAATAAAGCCGCTGTAATGGCACCACCATATCCTGAGCTGGCCGAGTTTGCTAAATCAGCAATACTCGAATCAAACAAACTCGTGTATGGCTGATACAAGGGCAGACGCCACACCGGATCGCGCATGCTATTTGAATGCGCGATAACCGCGTCTGAAAGCGCATCTTGATTACTAAAGATTGCCGTAATATCAGTGCCTACCGCAACACGCGCAGCCCCTGTCAGGGTTGCAAAATCAATGAGTACATCCGGCTTTTTTTCACACGCTTTTGTTAAAGCATCGGCAAGCACCAAGCGCCCCTCTGCATCGGTATTATCAATCTCGACCGTAAGACCATTACGCATGGTAATCACATCACCCGGACGGTAAGCAGATGCACTCACCGCATTTTCAACCGCGGGTATTAATAATTCTAAATAAACAGGTAATTTAATCGCCATTATCCATTGTGCGAGTCCTATGGCATGTGCGGCACCACCCATGTCTTTTTTCATCAGACGCATACCACGCGAAGGCTTTAAATCTAGCCCTCCAGAGTCAAAACAAACCCCTTTGCCTACTAAGCTAATGCGCGGATGGGTCGGATCGCCCCAAGTCAATGATGCCAAACGAGGCGCCTCAACCGCTGCACGACCTACCGCATGAATGGCCGGAAAATTAGCATCAAGTAACAAATCACCAACGACTTCTTCATAGTCAGCACCCGCTGCTTTCGCTAACGCTTTGACCTCTGCCGCAAGTGCGACGGGCCCCATATCATTGGCAGGGGCATTAATTAAATCACGTGTTTTAAATACAGCGGATGTTTCCGCTAATATCTTAGGTAGCATGGCTTTATCTAACACCAAAACACGTGGCTTAATTTTTGTTTTTTTATACGCATCAAATTGATACTGCGCAAGAGACCATAGCACGGCTGCACGCGCTGACAATAAAGCTTCCAGTTGATAACAACCGGCTGGTAATTCCGTCACAGCTTTAGCTAATGCATCTGCTTCTGACTGATTACCCAACCCGACATATACTCTGACAACATGACCCTGTGCATCACCAATGAGTGCGTATTCACCTGACTTGGCTGCAAATTGTTGTACTGTAACCGATGCTTTATCTTCCGCATGAACGCCCTGAAGGCTTGCGACTAATATCAGTGAAATAGCCTGTGTAGTGTCTGTTTGATAAAATCTATCTGCTTTCATCACGTCTCCAAAAATTGACCTCTAAATTGCCCAAACCGCATCCCTGTTAATCCAAGACAAACGAAATAAATCGCGCCCGCAGAGAACACATAACTCAATAAATGCATGAGCCGATGATGCATGCTAACGCCCATCCAGTCGCTTAAGTCACCGGCAGCCCAAATTAAATACGCTCCAAGCACAATGTTTGCTAATAATAACTGTAATATAAAACGCCGCCACCCAGGAGAAGGCTGATATGAGCCACGACGCCATAATAAAAACAATAAACTAAACGCATTGGCATATCCTGACACTGCTGATGCAAGGGTTAACCCTGCATGCGCCAACGGAGAAATTAATATGGCACACAATATGGTATTTAAAATCATACAAAACGCGCCAACTTTAACCGGCGTTTTAATATCTTGTTGCGCATAAAATCCTGGTGCTAATACTTTCACCATCATAAATGCAGGCACGCCGAGCGCCAGCGTCATTAAGCTCTGTTGTGTTTGTAATACATCAAATACTTTAAATGCATGGTAACCAAAAAAACTAGATAACAGCGGCATACCAAATAAAATTAACCCGACAGACGCAGGCACCCCAATAAGCAATAATAAACGCAGCCCCCAATCGATTGAACGTGAGAAATACGCCGTACTCTCCTCTATATGTTTTCGAGAAAGATGGGGCAAAATAACCGTTGCAATCGCAACGCCAAACACACCCAGTGGAAAATCAATGAGTCTGTCTGTATAAAAAAGCCACGTGACGCTACCTACTTGTAAAAAGGACGCAAAAACCGTGTCGATTAATAAATTAATTTGCGCAATCGACACACCGAATAAAGCCGGCAACATCAGTTTTAATACACGCAACACGCCAGGATCACGAAACATCACACGTGGACGCATTAAAAAGCGATGACGCACCAAAAACGGCACTTGCACCAACAACTGCAAACAGCCGCCGATTAATACGCCCCAGGCCAATGCCGTGACAGGCACAGGTACATGAGGACTTAAGTACAACGCAGCTGTAATTAAACTAATATTCAAAATAATCGGTGTCAGTGCCGGCACACCAAAATATCCATACGTATTGAGTACAGCGCCCGCCATCGCGGTCAGTGAAATCAGCATTAAATAAGGCAATGTTAAATGCAGCATATGAACGGCTAAATGCGTTCGTCCTGCATCGTCTCCGAACCCTGGTGCAAACACAAAAATAATACCCGGTGCGATTAACTCACCAACAATCACAACACCCAATAAAATAATCCCTAAATTACCGGCAATACGCGCTAAAAATAAGCGTACTTCATCTAAAGAACGGTTGGTTTGATACTCACTCAATACGGGTACAAACGCTTGTGAAAAAGCGCCCTCAGCAAACAAGCGCCGCATAAAATTAGGAATACGAAACGCAATAATAAAAGCATCCATTCCTGCTGCTGCCCCAAAACATTGTGCAAGCACCATGTCACGAACAAATCCCATAATACGCGAGAAAAATGTGAGTAGTGATACCACAGATGTTGAACGCAATAATCCTCGTTTTTTGTGTGTAATAACTTCTGTCGAATCGATAGCGCTCATTTCTATTTAATCTCTTGCTATTAGGACGATATATTTGCTCTAATAATACCTGAATTCATTTATAACATCCCTAAAAATCATATGAAACGTTTCGCATTCATGATTTCAGACGGAACAGGACTCACCGTTGAGTCACTCGGCAATAGCTTGCTCTCGCAATTTGAAGATGTAAGCTTTGAAAAAGAAACCATGCCTTATATTGATAGTATTGAAAAAGCAAAAGGGGCACTTGAAAAAATTAATGCATGTGCCGGCGACAGCAAACCCATTGTATTTGTCACACTGATTGATTCTGAAATTTCTGATTATTTTAAACAAGCGAACCCATGTGTGCTTGATTTATTCGGGACATTTTTAAGTCCACTCGAAAAAGAACTCGGTGAAAAATCATCTTATACGGTTGGCAAAACCCACGCATTAGCTGATATAAAAACATACGATCATCGTATTAATGCAATTAACTATGCATTAGATCATGACGATGGCATTAAACTCAAAGGCTATCAAGACGCTGATGTGATTTTAGTCGGTGTTTCACGCTCAGGTAAAACACCTTGCTGCTTGTATATGGCCCTTCAATTTGGTGTGTTTGCTGCGAATTATCCGTTTACCGATGAGGATTTACGCTGCACAGAGCTCCCCAAAGCTTTAAGGCCTTATCGGAAAAAACTCTTTGGCCTCACCATTGATTGCGATCGCCTTGAAAACATCCGTTCAGCCCGCCGCCCCAATAGCCAATATGCATCCCCAACACAATGCAGCGCTGAAATAAGACAAATAGAAAAACTATATATTGATGAGCGTATTTCTTATTTAAACTCAACGCATTATTCTATTGAAGAAATTTCAACAAAAATTATGGCTAAAACAAAAATTCAACGAAGATTATAGATTATAGAACTAGAATCTATAATCCATAACACAGTGCTCTAACACTCAGGCTCACACCAGAGTGCCATAAAATCTGTAACGGGCATGTTATTTAAACGCGATGAATCTTGCATCACATCAAAAATCATAGCTGTTTTATCTGATGAAAATTGTGTGCTGAGATTACACTTGAATTTGTCTAATAATACCGGCGTGCCTTCTTCTCGACGACGTCGGTGCCCAATCGGATATTCAACGGTCACACGGTCAGTTGACGTACCATCTGAGAAAAATATTTGAATACTATTCGCAATAGAGCGTTTCTTGGGATCGTGATAATCACGTGAAAAATTAGCCGATTCAGATACGTGCATTTTAGCACGCAAGTTATCTATTTCAGGATTTTCAGCCATTGCATCTTCATAATCTTCAGCTGTTAAATTACCTGTAAGCAGACCAATCGCAACCATATATTGTAAACAATGGTCTCTATCCGCTGGATTATGCAATGCACCCGATTTGCTAATAATACGAATAGCTGACTCATGTGTGATTAATTCAATGCGCTCAATATGATTGAGTTTACTTTTAATATCAGGATGCAAACGAACGGCACCCTCAACAGCTGTTTGCGCATGAAACTCTGCCGGATAAGATAATTTTAATAATATATTTTCCATCACATAACTAGCATAACCTCGCTGAAATACAAACGGTTTTTTATTCATACTGACATCATAAAACCCCCAACGTTTAGCCGTAAGTGCACTAGGGTAGCCCTTTTCACCGGCTTTCGTTATTAACGCCAAGCGTACAGCACGCGCCGTTGCATCTCCTGCCGCCCATGATTTTCGAGAGCCTGCGTTCGGTGCATGTCGATAAGTTCTTAAACTTTGTCCATCCACAAAGACTTGTGACAGCGTTTGCTTAATTTCATCTTCATCCATACCGAATAAAACAGCGGCAACGGCAGCACTTGCTAATTTAACCAAAATGACATGATCAAGACCTTCCCGATTAAAGCTATTTTCAAGCGCTAAAACACCTTGAATTTCATAGGCTTTGATCATAGCAAGTAACACATCATGCATAAGCAACGCTGGCTCACCGGTTTTAAGACGTTCACGGCTGACATAATCAGCAACCGATAAAATAGCCCCTAAATTATCTGAAGGATGTCCCCACTCAGCTGCAAGCCAGGTGTCGTTGAAATCAAGCCAACGCACCATGGTTCCAATATTAAATGCCGCTTGAATTGGGTCCAGCGTATAAGATGTACCGGGTACACGTGCACCACCGGTTAAAATAGCGCCAGGTACAACCGGCCCTAATAATTTTGTGCATTCAGGAAAATTTAATGCGAGCATTGCAGAACCTAACGCATCCATCAGACACAAGCGCGCTGTCTCAAAAGCCTCTGTACTGGTAACTGATGCATTTAAGACATAATCAGCAATATCACAAATCACTGTATCGTAATCCGGTTTAATATTTGTTTCGACTGTTGTTACTAGACTATCAAGCATGCTCACCTCGCATTTCCATTTCAACAAAAGCACGGGCAGAAGGCCCAATATATTCAGATGCAGGACGAATCAAACGATTATCCGCACGTTGCTCAAACACATGCGCAGCCCAACCTGTAATACGCGATATGACAAAAACAGGGGTAAACAATGCCGTTGGAATACCCGCAAAGTGATACGCCGATGCACTGTAGAAATCAAGATTAGGAAATAATTTTTTCTCGCGCCACATGACGGTTTCAATGCGCTCAGAAACGGGATAAAGCACCGTGTCTTGTACAGAATCAGCTAAGCGTTTAGACCATAGTTTAATAATATCTGAGCGTGGATCGTTTGTTGTATACACGCGATGGCCAAAGCCCATGATTTTTTCTTTGGCTACTAACATATTAACTAACGCGCTTTCTGCCTCATCTGGTGTTTTAAATTGCTCAACCAATTCCATTGCCGCTTCATTCGCACCGCCATGTAAAGGCCCTCGAAGTGTGCCTATCGCGCTTGTAATACAAGAATAAAAATCCGACAATGTCCCGGCCGTAACCCGTGCTGCAAACGTTGACGCATTAAACTCATGTTCAGCATATAAAATTAAAGACACATTCATCATGTCTCGCATTAAATCCGTTGGTTTTTTACCATGCAATAATGATAAAAAATGCCCCCCTATGCTCAACTCATCACTTTGAGCTGAAATCGTATTATCAAAAAAGTGATATTGATACCAATAGCATAAAATACCAGGGAAAAGCGCAAGCAATCTATCTGCAATATGTGTTTGCTCTGAAAAATCATCTTCTGGCTCAATGGTTCCCAGAAAAGAGGTCGCTGTTCTTAAAACATCCATTGGATGTGTGTTTTGGGGAATTAATACCAGTATTCTTTTTAAGCTATCTGGCAGTTCTCGTAATGTAAGTAATTGCTGCGTATACGCTGCGAGCTCATCTTGTGTGGGCAAATACCCCCGCATCAACAAAAAAGCAACTTCCTCAAACGAAGCGCGCGCGGCTAAATCATCGATAGAATATCCCCGATAGTTGAGTCCTGAACCTTCATGACCTACCGTTGCAATGGCTGACTGTCCTGCTACAACGCCCGCTAATCCGCCTGTTTTAGCTCCCATTTTGTAATTTCTCCTGGTTGTTCTTTGACATAAATTAATTTAACGTAAGCGTTAAAGAAAAAGGGGGCGCCCAACCTACAGGAGATGAGCGTTGCTCTGCTCCACCTTCACTCGATGGAGCCGTGCTCCCATTAAAAAAAGAAACGCTCGCATTAGCATATGAATGCGCCACAAGAGAGGCGGTCGCAGTTTTGCTTTCTACTGCTGCACGTGCACGTCCAAGTTTCAAATAACAGACATGCTTTTCTTCAATCTTCTTCTTAAACGTATATTCTGGAGCAATCTGAGCAAGTAATATTAGAATACGTTCTGCAGTAGGATATGGGTCAGGATTAGCCGGAGATTCAGCAGAGGGCAACTGATTTATTAAGGTTTTTAGTGTACAATATTCATGAACATCATCAGCCGACATCATGCCTTTCAAACAGATCACTTGGTTATTTAGTCTGCTGCGCTCTAACGCATCACCAGGCCAAGCTTCCCTGGCCTCATAGTTATTTTTAAACTGGATTGCCTTTTCAGTTAGTTTTGCTCTAGCCAACACACCGTCAGAAAAAGGAAAGGCATGGTACGCCAGTAACAAGCTTTCTGTCATTCTTACAAGCTTAATAAAACTCTCGGCTGTCAGAGGTAATTTATAGTTTTTTGTAATGACATAGTCTTTATAAAAATCCACCTCTGAAGCAGGTACATGAGGATCACGAAAATAACGATGTTGCACTAACGCAATACATTTTTCTGCAGCCGTAAATAAGCGTATCGGCACAAGTGAAGCTGTACTTTGTGCTTCGGCTGTTATAGGAGGTAAACAAAAACAACCTTTTCCACTATCAAAATTTTCTCTGCCACGAGACAACAACTCGTTCAAGCCAGGAAAAAAAAGCTCACAATAATCCATACAATGCTCGCGCCCCATGTTATATGTTGGAGCCACGCGCCTAAGATCACTCATGGTCATAAGATCTAATTCATATGCTTCAGATACAAGTGTTTGTAAAGCACGAGCTGTTATGGCCCAAGGTCGAGACTCGAGAGAAGCATATAGTAAATCATTTGGACTCAAATGCCGCAGCCTATTTTCCCATCTCATTGTAAACGTATTTCTTATATAACTTAATAAAAGAAAAATACTGACCTGCGCTTGGCCCTCCCGCAGTAATTTTTGTGTTAATTGGTAAAAAAGAAATGGTACTGCCGTTTCTGGTGTGTTTTTTCCTCCAGACAATTGCTGACAATGTGCATTAAGTTCTCTTAAATAGGCTTTATCGGGATCAGAGAAAACAAAATATGATTCTATTTGAGGGATATCAGTGGTTGGATTTTTAGTGGCAGAGCGCAGTTTCTCTCTTAAAAAATTAAAAAAACGCGCAATTTTCTCAGCTTTCATGACAATTAACATCCATTGTAATTACATTGTGGCTTTAAACTCAGGGCATCTAGTATATAAGAATATATTTTTTTTTCCAGGGCAGGGCAAGAGCAGGCGGATAAAGCCAAAGGTTCCCACATGCCTCATCTATTTTTTCCTCTGAATCGATTGACAATACCTTCATTCATCAGCGTCTAAACACCTCTCCCGTAAAATTAAGCGTCGCGACAATATGTTACTTAGAGCCCATACAGAGCACGCTAAGCAGACTTTCCCACCAAAAATACAGCTCTAAAATAAACCAACAAAAATTTTACTTGTCCATTTGCATGATGAAATTAATTCTTAATATTACACACCAAGGCAGATATATGCACACACGTAAATTAGTAACTTACGCTTAAGCTACAGCATCTGTTTTACAAAGCAACGCTAATGCATCTCAGGCGGCCTTATCAAGTAATAATACCTCGAATTTGACGTCGCCTATCCTCGACAGCTTAGCTCCGTGGCTTTGTTGCAGTACTATCCACGTCGTTTTCAATAGGCAGAACTAGGCTGTTTTAAAACTTTCCGGCATTCCAAGGTGGGTCATTTTATTTAAGCTCCGACAGCCAATCATGAGCTCTTGTTGTTGCCTTTCAAATGATCTGGCATGCATCGCTCGACCAAGCATTCTTTTATAGCGCTGTATGCCAAGCTCAGAAATATTTCTTCGGCCATACCGCCGCTTTTTTTGCCAAGCCATTCGTCCATATACTGCAATTTCCGAAACATTTCGATTACGCATTGTATGCGATTTAATATTTAAAACCGCATTCTTTGCAGGAGGAATCACAATATCTGCATCAGGTGAATGTGCTAAAAATTTATCATATACAGGTGTTTCATCGTATGCGCCATCAGCTGAGAAATGATCGACTTTGCATAAATCTGACTGAGCAAACTATCAATGACTTCATCATCATGTGAAAACCTATCGGTGAGTATTGCAGCTTGAATGATGTGACTTTCATCTATTCCAAAGTTCGCTTTCCGCCAAGAGCGACGACATTTATTCGATGTTTTTCAACATGCCATTCACCATGTCCAAAGCATTTTAACTCTGTAGAATCAATCGCTATCGCAGCGATATCAGGCGCCATCTTGCTGCTTTTTATATAGCGTGGAGGCTTTGTCTCCTAACCCTAACTTCTCAGCAATATTCAAAATTCAGGCAGATCTATAGCTTACCGGTATGCTGAGCGATGTCATTTTATTAATCAAACCACAGCCGATCATGGCCTCTTGTTTTTGACGTTCAATCCTACATGCATGCATCATATAGCCAAGAATGCGCCGGTATCGCTGAACCCCAAGCTCCGATAAATTGCGCTGTCCATATTGCCTTATTTTCTGCCAAGCCATCCGGCCATACTCTTTAATTTTTTGAATGTTTCGGTTTCACATGGCAGCTGCTTTTTTATTTATAGTCATTTGACTTTTAAATGACTTTTTCCCAGTGCCTACCTAACGCGACTTGTTCGCGTTATCCGGTTGATTGACTCATGTTGACTGGATGCCGTGGACAAGCCACGGCACGTAGGGATTCTTTTATGGTTCACTTAAGAATCAAATCACGATAAAACAGCATTAGAACGGGGAGGAATAACCACATCCACGTCAGGAGAATGATCTCTGATGGCGTTATAATTTGGCGTTTCATCATACGCACCATCAGCAGAAAAATGATCGATATCATCGTCAATTTATTTAAGTAATGCCTCTGCTTGGCTTTCATCATGACTAAAACGATCGGTCAAAACACACGCCTCAAAATAGTAATTTTGACTCACAGCGGCATGTAATTTTTGCGAACTCGCCTTGTTAGATCGCTTGTATTTTTCTTGATGCCATTCGCCTCATCCAAATCGCTTTAAGCCAGTAGAATCAATAGCTATGGCGTGTATTCCATGCTCATAACTCTTTTTCTAAAGCAATGAAATGTGTCACATCGCTATTATCGTTCTTAACTGGACAGATCGTAAATTTATTTATAAATTTCTCACCATCCTTGCGGTAATTAACCATTGAGATTGTAACAGGCTCACGGTTATTAACGGCCATTGCCAGTTTTTTTAAAGACTCAGGATCTGTTTCCTCACCCTGCATAAACCGACAATTATTTCCAAGGACCTCACCTTCATCATAACCACTCATTTTCAAAAAGCATGAGTTGGCATAAATGATTGGATCATCGTCTTGCTGGCAATCAGTAATAATTATACCCCTTGGAAGCGCATCAAGGCTCTTTTTCAAAAGCGCCAACTGTTTTTCATCAGACAAATTTTTCATAAATATCACCCCTTTGGCTTATCAAATTGTTCAAAGCAACCACTAAAATAATAGCACATATCGGCTTTGTTTCCTAAACCTCGACTTTAGCCATTTTCAAGTGGAAAGTTGTCAACGCTGAAAAACTCTTTAGCCTACGGTTCGGCTAAAAAAATGGCTTTGTTGCACCGCTCAATGGCTTTGTTGCAGTACTACCCGCATCATTTTCAATAGGCAGAACTAGTACATCGTTTCAGTGATTTTGTCCTTCAGCGTGAATGACAGGATAAAGATTTTTTAATTTTATCCTGGCGTCCGTGGTTGTAAATTGCCAGTCAATCTTTGATTTTTCGGCATCCCTTAGTTTATTCCATGCGGACACTTCACGAACAAACGTTTCTTTATCAGAGATTCGCCGGTTAAGACATTGCCTGTTTAAATGGCTTAATTCTATTTAAGCCATATTTAACCAACTTCCATGCTTGGGTGTAGA
>JAHZKG010000072.1 GCA_022600515.1 Gammaproteobacteria bacterium | reverse complement strand
TTGAATTACATCACATGCTTCGTAAAGGTCAGCATACTGAATCAGAAAATCAATCTATTTTTGAGCAATTCAACAGGCTTGCAGCTTAATTACGTCTAAAAAATACTGTGTATGACATTTGAAAATTCTTGCGACAGAACCAATAATTGAGCGATGCAACAAAGCCAACGGATAACACCTTGACAATGGTTCCTTATATGGTACCATATATGATATGAGTAAATTCGATAAATTAATAATAAAAATGCGTTCAAATCCTCGTGATTGGCGTATTGACGGTTTAAAAGCCATTGCTGAAAGATTAGGTATTGATTATCGTCAACCAGGAACAAGTCATGTTACTTTTAGATTTCCTAATGGATCCAAGGTGACGGTTCCTTCTCATAAACCGATTAAACCAGTTTATATTAAACAGTTTTTAGGGCTGCTTGATGAAGGAGGATTTTTAGATGAGTAAATATAATTATCCGGCAACAATACAGCCACTTTCAAAAGAAGATGGTGGTGGTTATTTAGTAAGTTTCCCAGATCTTCCTGGCTGCATTGCAGATGGAGCGACTCCAGAAGAAGCTTTTCATCAGGCAGAAGATGCGATGATTGCCTGGATAAAAACAGCAGAAGAATTTGGAGACAAAATACCAACGCCAAGCCTACCCAGTAAGTACAGTGGGCAATGGAGAATGCGCGCTCCAAAATCACTCCATGCAGCCTTGGCTTCTCGTGCGAAAGAAGAGGGTGTTAGTTTGAATACGCTAACTATTACTTTGCTTGCACAGGGGCTAGCAAAAGATAAAACAAATTAAGCATACCAGTGATTACTGGGATAATCACAGTCAAATGTACGCCATTGACTTACTTTCGTAAGTGTTTTATACTATATAAATATAGAATAATAATAAAGGGTTATTGTGATATTTATTGAGACTCAAATCTTTACTGAAGACTTACTTAACCTATTGTCAGATGAAGAATATACCGAGTTTCAAAAATATCTTGCAAGCAATCCATTAGCTGGAGATGTTATTCAAAGTACAGGTGGACTTAGAAAGATTCGCTGGGCCGCTGGCGGTAAAGGTAAGAGGGGTGGCGTTAGGATTATTTATTATCATGTAACGCCAGATTCACAAATAAGGTTGTTATTGATCTATAAGAAAGGCATACAGGACGACTTAACATCTGATCAAAAAAAGACTTTGCGCCATATAAACGAACGGTGGTAATCATGGATAATAAGCTATTTGAACGACTTACTGAAAGCATGACTCAGATGAACGAAATCATTGATGGAGAACGAGTTCCTTCTCGTGAGTTTGTTGTTGACGCACTACACATAAAAGAAATTAGAAAAAAAACAGGTTTAACGCAAACTAAATTTTGTCATTTAATCGATGTGAATTTAGGAACATTAAGAAATTGGGAGCAAGGCAGGCGTGAACCTACCGGTCCTGCAAAAGCATTATTGCGAGCTATTAGTAAAGATCCACTACATGTATTAGCTGCACTTTCCGGTTAACGGCAGAAGCTAGATCCAAGTGCGACAAATGATTAAGATGTTATGCGTTGCACAAGGAGAAGCTTCATGGGCGCAGTTTATTGTCACTGAGAGTGTAATATAAAAAGCGGTATTATTGTGCGATCATGGCATTCATGACAGCAGTTTTCCATATTTTACCCCAATCATTCGAGCCGATAGCTGCTCTTAATTGTAACAATGGGTCTAATCCTTCTCTTGACCAGCGCATGTGTTGTTGTCCTTTGCAGCGCTGGTTGATCAAGCTTTCAACCGCTGCACGCCCTGGAAGGCTGAAGGCCGAGGCGTGTAGTCTGAGATAGCCCGAGATTTTTTAATCAGCCCGGAGGGATGTTACAAAATCTTTAGAGGGCGTAGAGTCATTTGAGGTAGGCGCTTTATACGCGTTTAGCGTATGAAGGGGCGGACGCAGGACGGTCGAGGCCAAAATATTTGCCGCGTTGACGAGTCGATTTCGGGGACTGGGATGTCCCGGAATCTATCACGAGGTAGCGGCACTCTTGCGGGTTCTGTCGCAAAAAATTCAGGATACTGCTAAAGTTCCGGCATTTTAGATTGACATGGATTAAGGATGATCAGTTTCAAGTGGCGCCATTTTAAAAAAGATATTATTTTAATGCTGACTCGGTGGTACCTGGCTTATTCATTGAGTTACCGAGACATTGAGGAATTAGCACTTGAGCGTGGGCTCAAAGTAGATCACTCCACAGTCAATCGTTGGGTTATTCGTTACTCACCGCAATTAGAAGAAGTTTTCCGAAAACGATTCAAGCGGCCTGTGGGTGGTTCATGGCGTATGGATGAAACTTATATTAAGCTTAACAGCAAATGGGTTTATCTGTATCGGGCCGTCGATAAGGAAGGAAAAACGGTTGACTTTATGTTGTCAGAAAAACGTGATGAGCCTGCTGCCCGGGCGTTTTTCAAAAAAGCTATAGGCTCGAATGGCGCGCCTGATAAAGTAACACTGGATAAAAGTGGCGCCAATAAAGCAGGTATAAATACTATCAATTTACGCTTAGCCTTGTTGTTTATGTTGGGCGGTGTTTTCATGCAGATATTTGTTCGTCAAATCAAATATCTCAATAATATTGTTGAACAAGACCACCGTTTTGTGAAGAAAATTACCAAGCCAATGAAAGGATTTAAAGCTTTTCATAGTGCGGACGCAACTTTATCGGGCATTGAATTACATCACATGCTTCGTAAAGGTCAGCATACTGAATCAGAAAATCAATCTATTTTTGAGCAATTCAACAGGCTTGCAGCTTAATTACGTCTAAAAAATACTGTGTATGACAT
>JAHZKG010000071.1 GCA_022600515.1 Gammaproteobacteria bacterium | reverse complement strand
TGTTGAAATGGTAATGCCTGGCGATAATGTAAAAGTCGAAGTGTCATTACAAGCACCGATTGCTATGCATGAAGGGCTTCGTTTTGCAATTCGAGAAGGTGGCCGTACCGTAGGTGCGGGTGTTGTGTCTAAAATCATCGAATAATAGATGGTTTTGATGTTGTCGTGTAAGCCCGGGGCTCGCCTCGGTGCTTTCGTGTATAGGCCAGTAGCTCAATTGGCAGAGCGGCGGTCTCCAAAACCGCAGGTTGGGGGTTCGATTCCCTCCTGGCCTGCCAACCACAGCTTGATAAATTATGAATGATAAGACGGAACCAAAAAAAACAGTACGTGATGCGTTTTTGTGGCTAGGCATTACTTTAATAACAGCAATAGCTTTTGCTTTAACGTATTGGTTGCATTTGACGGGCCCGATTGAAGTCCTTGCATGGTTGGTATGGTTGGTGTTTGGCTTGGTGCTTGCCTTTTTTACACAAAAAGGACAGGCTGTTTTTGCTTTTGCAAAAGAAGCAAATGTTGAATTAAAGAAGGTGGTTTGGCCTACGCGCCAGGAAACGGTGCAGACAACATCTATTGTGATGTTAATGGTTGGTGCTACAGGGTTTATTCTCTGGGGTGTCGATTCTGTTATGATGTGGGCCATTGGAAAAATAACGCACTTGGGTTGATATGACGGTGGAAGAGCAAAAAGTAAAGCAGTGGTACGTTGTTCATGCATACTCAGGGTATGAAAACTTTGTTATGCGTGAAATTAATGCGCGCAAGGAACACCATCATTTTGAATCTAGAATTGGTGAGGTTGTGGTTCCTGCTGAAGAAGTAGTTGAAATGCGTGCAGGGCAAAAGCGGAAGAGCACACGAAAGTTTTTCCCTGGATACGTCTTAGTTAACATGGTGATGGATGACGAGACGTGGCATATGGTGCGTGCGATTCCTCGTGTATTGGGCTTTATTGGTGGTACAGGACAAACGCCTTCAGCTATTTCTGAGAAAGAAGCCAATGCCATTATGCAGCGCATGGAAGACGGCGTAACGAAGCCAAGACCTAAAGTATTGTTTGAGCCAGGTGAAGTTATTCGTGTTAAAGAAGGTCCGTTTGTGGACTTTAATGGAGCAGTTGAAGAAGTGAACTATGAAAAAAGTCGGTTACGTGTTTCAGTGCTGATTTTTGGTCGTTCAACACCGGTTGAGCTTGAGTTTAGTCAGGTGGAGAAAACCTAATATTATTTGGGAAGCTTGTTTCTTTAGCAAGCGTTATACCCGCGAGGAGTTATCATGGCGAAGAAAGTAGAAGCATACATTAAGTTACAAATTCCAGCTGGAAAAGCAAACCCAAGCCCACCTGTTGGTCCTGCATTAGGACAACGCGGTGTGAATATCATGGAGTTTTGTAAAGCATTCAATGCGGCAACACAGCAAATGGAAGCCGGCATGGCTATTCCTGTTGTGATTACTGTTTATACAGACAGAAGTTTTACGTTTGTATTAAAAACACCACCTGCATCTGTTTTGCTTAAAAAAGCTGCAGGTATTAAAAAAGGCAGTGGCGTTCCTAATGTAACTAAAGTAGCCGTGCTTAAGCGCGCTCAACTTGAAGACATTGCTAAAACAAAAGAACCAGATTTAACGGCTTCAGATCTTGATGCGGCTGTTCGTGTGATTGCGGGCACAGCACGTAGCATGGGTATTGACGTTGAAGATTTAGACCAATCATCAGATGATGCTGCGTAGGGGATGAGCCATGACTAAAGTAACAAAGAAAAAACAAGCCATACAAAAGCAAGTAACGCCAGGAAAACTATATTCTTTATCAGAAGGCGTGACATTATTAAAAACATTTGCCAGCAAAAAATTTAATGAAGCGGTTGATGTTGCAGTAAACTTAGGCATTGATTCACGAAAATCAGACCAAATGGTCCGTGGTGCAACCAGCTTGCCGAAAGGAACAGGAAAAGTTGTTCGTGTTGCCGTGTTTGCTCAAGGTGAACAAGCTGAGAAAGCAAAAAAAGCAGGCGCAGATATTGTTGGTCTTGATGATTTAGCTGCACAGATTAAAACAGGTGACATGCCGTTTGATGTGGTAATTGCAACACCTGACTCAATGCGCGTTGTGGGTCAATTAGGACAAATTCTTGGACCACGTGGTTTAATGCCAAACCCTAAAGTCGGTACAGTGACCATGAATGTTGAAGCGGCAGTTGCAGACGTTAAGTCAGGCCAAGTTCGTTATCGCACAGATAAAAGCGGAATTATTCATTGTAATCTTGGCAAGATTGACTTTCCTGAAGCTGACCTTTCTGAGAACCTTAGCGCATTGCTGGCTGACCTTAAAAAAGCCAAGCCTACTTCAGCTAAAGGTGTTTATTTAAAAAAGCTGACGTTATCAACAACAATGGGTCCTGGGATTGCTATTGATCTCTCTACAATTTAAGTGTAGAATATCGAGCCATTTAAAACGCTTTCACGACATAAACTTCGGTTCCATGTCGTCGAAGACCGCAGGTGCGAAAGCTTAATATCCTGCGCAGACGGTGGAGTTAATTATAAATATGTTGTGATATACATGCTTATAAATAACCACCATAACCATCAAATCTTATTAGATTTGAGTAACGCAAGGAGTCAGTGACGTGACGTTGACTTTAGCCGCAAAAAAAGTCGTGGTCGAAGAAGTAGCAGCTGCTGCCTCTAATGCTATATCGGCTGTTCTTGCTGATTATCGGGGGATCCCCGTCAATGACATGACTGCGTTGCGTGCGAAAGCACGTGCGCAAGGTGTTTATCTACGTGTTGTACCTAATACATTAACACGTAGAGCCTTTGACGAAACCCCTTTTGCTTGTTTGGATGATGCTTTAAAAGGTCCTTTAGTTCTCGCTTTATCTATGGCTTCGCCTGGAGATGCAGCGCGGTTATTAAAAGATTTTGCTAAGAGCTGCGATAAACTTCAAATCAAAGCGTTAGCGCTTGATGGGAAAGCTTATGGTGCTGAGCACCTGGATGCAATTGCAAGCCTCCCAACACGTGATGAAGCCTTGGCAACCTTAATGGCTGTGATGAAAGCACCTGTTGAGAAGTTTGTTCGTACATTGGCAGCGCCACATGGCAAGCTTGTACGCACAGTCGTTGCTATTAAAGATCAAAAAGCAAGTTAAAAAGTAATTGGTTGTTTTATATTAATATGAGGAGCAAGTAATAATGGCTGTTTCAAAAGACGAAATTTTGGAAACTATCGGTAATATGTCAGTTATTGAAGTAGTTGACCTAATCGAAGCAATGGAAGAAAAATTTAATGTATCTGCAGCATCAGCAGTTGCAGCAGTTGCCGCCCCAGCCGCATCAGCAGCAGCAGCAGAAGAGCAAACAGAGTTTGATGTTGTTATGTCTAGCTTTGGCTCAAATAAAGTTTCAGTCATTAAAGTGGTTCGTGCTATTACAGGACTTGGCTTAAAAGAAGCTAAAGATCTTGTTGAAGGTGCACCTTCAGCTATGAAAGAAGGCGTTACTAAGGCAGAAGCAGAAGATATGAAGAAGCAACTTGAAGAAGCAGGCGCATCTGTTGAGATAAAATAAAACAAATGAAACCTGTGTTATAACCCAGTTATAGCCTTTGCTATAGCTGGGTTTGCGTGCTTAAAAAGACAAATCGATCAAACGACGTTCAAACATTGAAGAGGATACCTTATGGCCGTAGAAATTGCTAACCCTCAATATTCTTATGCTGAGAAAAAACGATTTCGAAAAAGCTTTGGCAGCCACGTTGAAACGATGGCTATCCCTAATCTTCTTGATATTCAGTTGGATTCATATAAAGATTTTATTCAGTCATCTGTAGTGCCAGGTATAAAATCTGAGACGGGTTTAGAAGCCGCATTTACTTCTGTTTTTCCTGTGCAAAGTTTTTCAGGCAATGCACGGCTTGAATATATTAGTTATAAACTAGGTGACCCAGCTTTTAATGTGCGCGAGTGCAAATTACGAGGCTTAACTTATTCAGCACCTCTTCGCGTGAAAGTGCGTCTAATTGTTTTAGACAAAGAAGCTTCGGGTGATCCTAAACCAGTTAAAGATATTCGTGAGCAAGATGTATTCATGGGTGAAGTGCCTTTAATGACAGATGTGGGAACGTTTGTCATTAATGGGACTGAGCGTGTGGTTGTTTCACAATTACACCGTTCGCCAGGTGTGATTTTTGAGCATGATAAAGGTAAAACACATTCCTCAGGAAAGCTGCTTTATTCTGCGCGTATTATTCCATATAGAGGGTCATGGTTAGATTTTGAGTTTGACCCCAAAGATTGTCTGTTTGTTCGAATCGATCGTCGACGTAAGTTATCTGCAACTATTTTGTTGCGAGCACTTGGTTATGATACTGAATCTATTTTAGAAGAGTTTTTTGACTCAACTATTTGCCATATTAAAATGGGTGAATTTCATATTGACTTGGTTCCACAGCGTCTTCGAGGTGAAATTGCGTTATTTGATATTAAATTGCCAGGTTCAGAAGACGTATTGGTTGAAGACGGGCGACGTATAACAACCCGTCATATTAAAGAAATGGAAAAAGCCAAGATGAAAGACTTGGTGGTTCCACGTGATTATCTGATTGGAAAAACCTTAGCCAAAGGCATTATAGATACCGAGACAGGCGAGTTGTTGGCGCTTGCAAATACAGAAGTTACCTCGGAAATGTTAGAACAATTGCTAGAGCAAGGCATCACAGAATTTGAGATGATTTATACCAATGATTTAGATCATGGCTCTTATCTCTCAGATACGTTACGCGTAGATCCAACTACAACACCGCTTGAAGCCTTGGTTGAAATTTATCGCATGATGCGTCCTGGTGAGCCACCGACTAAAGAAGCAGCAGAAACATTGTTTAAAAACCTTTTCTTTTCAGAAGAGCGCTACGATTTATCAGCGGTTGGTCGAATGAAATTCAATCGTCGCGTGGGTCGAAAAGAAGACATAGGGGCAGGAACTTTAGAAAAAGAAGATATTTTAGATGTTATTAAAACATTGATTGATATTCGAAATGGTATTGGTCTGGTTGATGATATTGACCACTTGGGTAATCGACGTGTTCGAAGCGTTGGTGAAATGGCAGAAAATCAATTCCGAGTGGGCTTGGTTCGCGTTGAGCGTGCTGTGAAAGAACGTTTAAGTTTAGCTGAGTCAGAAAACTTAATGCCACAAGATTTAATCAATGCTAAACCTGTTTCAGCCGCAATCAAAGAGTTCTTTGGTTCAAGTCAGTTGTCGCAGTTTATGGATCAAGTTAATCCATTGTCTGGTGTGACACATAAACGACGTGTTTCAGCGCTTGGGCCGGGCGGTTTAACCCGTGAGCGGGCTGGGTTTGAAGTGCGAGACGTACATACCACGCATTATGGTCGGGTTTGTCCTATTGAGACGCCTGAGGGGCCTAATATTGGTTTGATTAACTCGTTGTCGGTTTATGCTAGAACGAATGATTATGGCTTTATTGAAACGCCATGCCGAAAAGTATTTGATGGCCGAGTAACCAATGAAATTGAGTATTTGTCGGCTATCTCAGAGGTTGACCAGTTTATTGCGCAATCGAGCATTGCAGTTGATGCCGATGGCAAAATTTTGTCAGATCTAGTGCCATGTCGTCATCAAAATGAATTCTCGTTAACGACACCGGATAAAATTAATTATATGGATGTTTCGCCTAAGCAGATTGTTTCTGTGGCGGCGTCACTGATTCCATTTTTAGAGCACGATGATGCCAACAGAGCGTTAATGGGCTCCAATATGCAGCGTCAAGCCGTTCCGACATTACGTGCGGAAAAACCATTGGTTGGTACGGGTATGGAGCGTACAGTTGCTTCTGACTCCGGGGTTTGTGTTGTAGCAAAACGAGGCGGAATTATTGATTTAGTTGATGCTTCTCGTATTGTGGTACGTGTTAATGAAGCAGAAACATCAGCGGGTGAAACCGGTGTTGATATTTATACACTTACAAAATACTCTCGCTCAAACCAAGATACATGTATTAATCAAATTCCGATTGTAAGCAATGGGGATACAATTCAACGCGGTGATATTTTAGCCGATGGGCCCTCTACCGATATGGGTGAGCTGGCTTTAGGGCAAAATTTGCTGGTTGCCTTCATGCCTTGGAATGGGTACAACTTTGAGGATTCGATTCTTATTTCTGAGCGTGTAGTTCAAGAAGATAGATTCACCACGATTCACATTGAAGAGTTAACGTGTATTGCACGTGATACCAAGCTTGGTTCAGAAGAAATATCAGCGGATATTCCAAACGTAGGTGAAGCAGCGTTGACCAACCTGGATGACTCAGGCGTGGTCTATATTGGCGCTGAGGTAACTGCAGGTGAGATTTTAGTTGGAAAAGTAACACCTAAAGGTGAAACGCAGCTAACACCAGAAGAAAAACTATTACGTGCTATTTTTGGAGAAAAAGCATCAGACGTAAAAGATTCATCTTTACGCGTGCCTTCAGGTATGAATGGAACGATTATTGATATTCAAGTCTTTACGCGAGATGGATTAGAAAAAGATGAGCGAGCTAAAAGCATCGAAGAAGAGCATTTAGCGCGAGCACGTAAAGATTTAACCGATGAAAGACGAATTAGAGAAGAAGATATTTATCAACGTCTTCGATATTTGTTAGTCGGGCAAACAGTAACAGGTGGACCTGCAGGCCTTAAATCAGGTACCGCAATTACAGCAGCATATCTTGATGAGTTAGAGCAAGATAAATGGCTTAGTATTCACCTGAAAGACGAAGATGCAAGTCAGCAGCTTGAGCAAGTATCTAAGCAATTGGATGACTTAGTTAAAGAAATTGAAAAACGCTTTAACGATGAGCGCAAGAAAATAACTCAAGGTGATGATTTAGCGCCTGGTGTGTTGAAAATAGTAAAAGTCTATTTGGCGGTTAAGCGACGCCTTCAGCCGGGTGACAAAATGGCCGGTCGTCACGGAAACAAAGGGGTTATCTCTATTGTTGTTCCGATGGAAGATATGCCACACCTTGAAGACGGGACGCCAGTTGATATTGTATTAAATCCATTGGGTGTTCCATCGAGGATGAATATCGGACAGGTCTTAGAGACTCATCTTGGTTTGGCTGCGAGAGGTTTAGGTCATCGTATTGCTGCTATGCTAGATAAAAAACAAGATATCTCAGAACTCCGAAATTATTTGGCTAAAATTTATAATCACGATGTTAGAAAGCGTGTGGAATTAGACAGCTTAGCTGATAAAGAGTTAATGGTCTTGGCGCAAAATCTTCGCGGCGGTGTGCCAATGGCAACCCCTGTATTTGATGGCGCATCAGAAGCTGAAATTAAAACCATGCTGAGGCTTGCAGAATTACCAGAAGATGGGAAAACAATCTTGTTTGATGGACGAACGGGCCGTCAATTTGATAATCCTGTAACGGTTGGATATATGTATATCCTCAAGTTGAATCATTTGGTTGATGATAAAATGCACGCGCGTTCAACCGGCTCATATAGTTTGGTAACGCAGCAGCCATTAGGTGGTAAAGCGCAATTTGGTGGACAACGTTTCGGGGAAATGGAGGTGTGGGCGCTTGAAGCTTATGGAGCCGCTTATACGTTACAAGAAATGTTAACCGTTAAGTCAGATGATGTCGCTGGGCGAACTAAAATATATAAAAATATCGTGGATGGTGATCATCAAATGGATCCTGGAATGCCCGAGTCTTTCAATGTGTTGCTGAAAGAAGTTAGAGCACTTGGGATAGATATTGAGTTAAACCACACTTAACATACAAGATGAAGGGCGCCTGTTCATGACAAATCATGTTCAGGTGACACAATTCAGACGCTTTTGGAGGCATAAACTTGGCTAGCATCGAACCAGTGAAAAAAGCACCAATAATGAGTGATTTGCTTGGTATCCTCAAACAGCAAACTCACAGTGAAGAGTTTGACGAAATTCGAATTCGGCTTGCATCTCCTGAGCTCATTCGATCGTGGTCTTATGGTGAAGTTAAAAAACCAGAAACCATTAATTACAGAACATTTAAACCTGAACGCGATGGTTTGTTTTGTGCGAAGGTTTTTGGACCGATTAAAGATTATGAGTGCTTGTGTGGAAAATATAAACGCTTAAAGCATCGTGGCGTAATTTGCGAAAAATGTGGCGTTGAGTTGGCTTTAGCAAAAGTTCGGCGAGAGCGAATGGCACATATTGAGCTAGCAAGTCCTGTAGCACATATTTGGTTTTTAAAATCATTGCCTTCACGTATTGGTTTATTATTAGATATGACGCTCAGAGATATTGAGCGTGTTTTATATTTTGAAGCTTTTGTGGTCGTTGAGCCTGGCATGACCGAGCTTGAGCGTGGTCAGCTTCTTAATGATGAAGCCTATTTAGAGGCGATTGAGCAGTATGGCGATGAGTTTGATGCCCGCATGGGAGCCGAGGCCGTACGTGATTTGTTAACTCAAATTGATATCGATGAAGAAATTAAAACCCTTCGAGAAGAGCTTCCTAATATTAATTCGGAAACCAAAGCGAAGAAAGTAACCAAGCGACTAAAATTACTAGAAGCATTTCAAGGCTCAGGTAATAAACCAGAGTGGATGGTGCTTGAAGTATTACCCGTGCTGCCACCTGATTTACGTCCTTTAGTGCCTTTGGATGGTGGTCGTTTTGCAACGTCTGATCTAAATGATTTATATAGGCGCGTAATTAATCGTAATAATCGTTTAAAACGTCTTCTTGATTTGAACGCCCCTGACATTATTGTGCGTAATGAAAAGCGAATGCTTCAAGAAGCTGTAGATGCGTTATTAGATAACGGTCGACGAGGTCGTGCGATTACAGGTAGCAATAAGCGTCCGTTAAAATCACTTGCAGACATGATCAAAGGAAAGCAAGGACGTTTTCGTCAAAATCTACTCGGAAAACGAGTGGATTATTCGGGACGTTCAGTGATTGTCGTTGGACCGACATTGATGTTACACCAGTGTGGACTACCTAAAAAAATGGCGTTAGAGCTCTTTAAGCCGTTTATTTTTAGTAAGCTTGAGTTTCGCGGGCTTGCCACAACGATTAAAGCAGCAAAGAAAATGGTTGAGCGTGAGGAGCCTGTTGTTTGGGATATTCTTGAAGATGTTATTCGAGAACACCCAGTCTTATTAAACCGTGCACCAACGTTACACCGTTTAGGTATCCAAGCATTTGAACCGGTTCTTATTGAAGGAAAAGCGATTCAATTACATCCTTTGGTCTGTACGGCTTACAATGCTGATTTTGATGGCGACCAAATGGCAGTTCACGTGCCTTTGACAATTGAGTCTCAACTTGAAGCACGTTCATTGATGATGTCGACGAATAATATTCTTTCACCTGCAAGCGGTGAACCGATTATTGTACCGAGTCAGGATGTGGTTTTAGGGTTGTATTATTTGACGCGTGAGCGCGTGAATGCAAAAGGCGAGGGGCGGGTTTTTTCTAGTCCTCAAGAAGCACAAAATTTTTATGAAGAAGGCTATGTGTCATTGCATGCAAAAGTTAAAGTGCGTATGCGTGTGCCGGCAACGGAAGACACACCAGAAACAACCACTTTGGTTGAAACCACGGTAGGTCGTGCAATTTTCTCTGAAATTTTACCTGATGGTATTACGTTTGAGACGATTAATAAAACAATGACCAAGAAAAATGTGTCTAAAGTTTTAGATCATTGCTATCGTATTTTGGGCTTGAAAGCAGCGGTTATTTTTGCCGATCAGCTGATGTATACAGGTTTTCGTTATGCGACACGCGGTGGTGCATCGATTGGGATTGAAGACATGGAAATCCCGAAAGATAAGCCCATGATTATTGAGAAAGCAGATAATGAAGTACGTGAAATTGAAGCGCAATTTCGTTCTGGCTTGGTCACCAATGGTGAGCGTTATAACAAAGTTATTGATATTTGGTCTCGAACCAGTGAAATGGTTGCAAAATCGATGATGACAACGATTGCAACAGAAGAAGTTGTCACGCGAAAAGGTGATAACGTCAGGCAACCATCGTTTAATCCTATCTTTATGATGGCTGATTCGGGTGCTAGGGGATCTGCAGCTCAGATTCGGCAGCTAGCGGGTATGCGGGGGCTGATGTCAGCACCAGATGGTTCGATTATTGAAACCCCAATTACGGTAAACTTTAGAGAAGGCTTAAATGTAATTCAGTACTTTATTTCGACTCACGGTGCACGAAAAGGGCTTGCCGATACAGCGCTTAAAACAGCAAACTCGGGATATTTAACGCGACGACTCGTTGATGTTGCGCAAGATGTTGTGATTACACAGGCGGATTGCGGGACTGAAAATGGTGTGTTGATGCAGCCGTTGATTGAAGGCGGTGATATTGTTGAGCCATTACATGAGCGTGTTTTAGGGCGTGTGGTTGCTGCTGATGTGTATTTACCAACCCAAAAGGACCCAGTTGTTAAAGCCGGCGTACTCTTGGATGAAGTATGGGTTGAGCATCTTGAGCAATTAGGTGTTGATCAGATTTTAGTTCGTTCACCGATTACGTGTGAAACACGATTTGGCTTGTGTGCAAGCTGTTATGGCCGTGACTTAGCTCGCGGGCATTTGGTGAACAAAGGTGAGGCGGTTGGTATTATCGCGGCACAATCTATTGGTGAGCCAGGAACACAGTTAACCATGCGGACCTTCCATATTGGTGGTGCTGCTTCGCGTGCAACAGCTGAGAACAATATCCAGATTAAAAGCAAAGGTAGCGTTCGATTACATAATATTAAAACAGTGGCACATGCAAACGGTAATTTGGTTGCTGTTTCTCGTTCAGGTGAAGTAACGATTGCTGATGAGTATGGCCGGGAGCGAGAGCGCTATAAATTGCCTTATGGGGCTGTTTTATCTGTACATGATCAATCATTGGTTGATGCGGGTCAGGTCATTGCAACATGGGATCCTCATACACACCCTGTGATTTCAGAGGTGAGCGGACAGCTTAAGTTTGTCGATTTGGTTGAAGGCATGACCATGAATCGTAAAACAGATGAGTTGACGGGATTGAGCAGCTTGGTTGTGACTGATGGTAAGCAGCGTACCTCATCAACAGGGCGTGATTTACGGCCTATGGTAAAATTGGTGTCAGACAGCGGGGAAGAAATTTTCCTAGCTGGAACCAATGTGCCAGCGCAGTATTACTTGCCGGTTGATGCGATTATTAATTTTGAAGATTCTGCTGCTGTTGGTGTGGGTGATGTGATTGCACGAATTCCTCAAGAACGTTCAAAAACACGTGATATTACCGGGGGCTTACCTCGTGTGGCGGATTTGTTTGAAGCAAGAAAGCCAAAAGATTCAGCTGTAATGGCTGAAATATCAGGTGTTGTGAGTTTTGGTAAAGAAACCAAAGGTAAACGACGTTTGATTATTTCTGAGGCAGAAGGACAAGGTCATGAAGAATTAATTCCGAAATGGCGTCATATTTCTGTGTTTGAAGGTGAGCATGTCGCACGCGGTGAGGTTGTTGCTGATGGCCCGCCAAATCCACATGATATTTTGCGTCTTTTAGGTATTAGTGCGCTGTCGAATTATATTGTGAACGAAGTTCAGGATGTATATCGCCTGCAAGGTGTAAAAATCAATGACAAGCATATTGAAACGATTGTTCGGCAGATGCTTCGTAAAAGAACGATTGTATTCTCAGGGGAATCTAACTTCTTAGTCGGTGAGCAGGTTGAAGAAACGACATTGCTTGAAGAAAATGATCGATTAATAGCTGACGGTAAAGAGCCAGCAAGAGGCATGCCTATTTTATTGGGTATTACAAAAGCATCGTTGGCAACTGAGTCCTTTGTTTCAGCTGCCTCCTTCCAAGAGACGACCCGTGTCTTGACAGAAGCTGCTGTAAGCGGTAAGGCAGACGAGCTGAGAGGACTTAAAGAAAATGTAATGGTTGGGCGTCTTATTCCGGCTGGGACCGGCTATGCGTACCACCAGACGCGTAAAGCGAAACGTATTCGGCTGGCAGAGAAAGAGCAGCAGCCGTTGACAGCAACAGAAGTAGAGCATGCATTAAGCGAAGCTTTAAATGCAGAAGAGAGAAGGCAAGATTAAGGGGCTGTGGGCTAGATACTCTGTTGGGCTTGACATTAGGGTCGAACCTAGCATAGAATCCGGCCTCCTTATGCAGCTGAGAAAAATGTAAGAGCGACCGTTCGGAGTAAATGTTAAATGGTAACGATTAACCAGTTAGTGAGAAAGCCTCGTAAAGATGTCAAGAACAAAAGTAAAGTTCCTGCATTGAAGGCATGCCCTCAGCGTCGAGGTGTCTGTACGCGTGTTTATACGACGACACCTAAAAAACCAAATTCAGCAATGCGTAAGGTTGCTCGTGTTCGTTTGACCAGTGGGTTTGAAGTGTCCTCTTATATTGGAGGAGAAGGACATAATTTACAGGAACACTCTGTTGTGTTGGTTCGCGGAGGTCGTGTAAAAGATTTGCCGGGTGTACGCTATCACGTGGTTCGTGGAAGCTTAGATACCTCGGGCGTAGGTGAGCGAAAACAAGGGCGTTCGAAGTACGGTACCAAAAAACCGAAGGACAAAAAGTAATTGATTCTAGTGTAGGAACGAGATATGCCAAGAAGAAGAGAAGTCCCTAAGCGCGAAATTTTGCCAGATCCAAAGCATCATAGTGAGTTGTTGGCGAAGTTTATTAATGTGTTAATGGTCAGTGGAAAAAAATCCATTGCTGAGACCGTAGTGTATGGCGCATTAGATTTGTTAGAAGAGCGTCTTCGTCGTGTAAAAAAAGATGAAGATGAAAGTGACAGTGGACGAACAAGTGCTGGTTCGTCGCTCGTCTTGCGTTGCTTTGAAGATGCTTTGGGTAATATTCGCCCAAGCGTTGAGGTGCGTTCTCGTCGAGTGGGTGGGGCGACCTATCAGGTGCCCGTTGAAGTTCGCTCTGAGCGAAGTGTTGCATTGGGTATGCGCTGGTTGGTTCAGGCTGCACGTGCTCGCGGTGAGAAAGGTATGATGCTGCGTTTGGCTGGTGAGTTGATGGATGCCTACGAAAATAAAGGCGCCGCAGTTAAAAAACGTGAAGAGACGCATCGGATGGCAAAAGCTAACCAAGCTTTTGCTCATTTTAGATGGAATTGATCAAGAGGATAATGCTGTGTCAGTAACGCCATTAGAGTTATACCGAAATATTGGTATCGCAGCACACGTTGATGCTGGGAAAACCACAACAACAGAGCGTGTGTTGTTCTATACAGGAACCTCTCATAAAATTGGTGAGGTGCATGATGGTGCAGCCACTATGGACTGGATGGTTCAAGAGCAGGAGCGCGGCATTACGATTACGTCTGCTGCAACAACTTGCTATTGGTCTGGTATGGAGCAGCAGTATCCGCAGCATCGCGTCAATATTATTGACACACCTGGGCACGTTGACTTCATGATTGAAGTTGAGCGTTCTTTGCGCGTGTTAGATGGTGCTGTTGTGGTGTTTGATTCCGTGTCTGGTGTTGAGCCCCAATCTGAAACAGTTTGGAGACAGGCGGACAGATATGGCGTGCCACGAGTTGTTTTTGTTAATAAAATGGACCGGATGGGCGCTGATTTCTTAAGGGTTGTTGGGCAAATTAAACAACGCTTGGGTGCTAATCCAGTGGTTCTTCAGTTAAATATTGGTGCGGAAGAAGACTTCAAAGGTGTTATTGACCTCGTCAAAATGAAAGCAATTGTATGGGATGAGGCAAATCGTGGCGTGACATTTAAGTATGAAGATATTGCATCTGACATGCTGGCTGAATGTGAAGCGTTGCGCGCGTTAATTATCGAAGCAGCAGCTGAGCAGTCTGAGCCGCTGATGGAGAAATATCTCGAAGGTGAGGAATTAACCGAAGAAGAGATTAAAACCGCCATTCGTGAACGTACGATTAGCAATGAAATCGTTCCTGTGTTTTGTGGATCAGCATTTAAAAATAAAGGTGTGCAAGCTGTATTGGATGCAGTAATTGATTATTTGCCGTCACCTTTAGATGTACCTGATGTAAAAGGGATTAATGACGATGGCGAAGATGACACACGAAAAACAGCGGTTGATGCGCCTTTTTCTGCCCTTGCGTTTAAGATTGCAACAGATCCATTTGTAGGTGCGTTGACTTATTTTCGCGCATACTCTGGTGTAATTAAATCGGGTGATACGATTTATAACCCGGTTAAAGGCAAAAAAGAACGTGTCGGTCGCTTGCTTCAAATGCACGCGAATTCACGTGAGGAAATAAAAGAGGTTCGTGCGGGTGATATTGCGGCAGCCGTTGGTTTTAAAACAGTAACAACAGGCGACACAATCTGTGATGTTAATAATCTCATAACGCTTGAGAAAATGGACTTTCCAGATCCTGTGATCGCTGTTGCGGTAGAGCCCAAAACAAAAGCTGACCAAGAAAAAATGTCGACTGCATTAGGAAAGCTAGCACAAGAAGACCCTTCGTTCCGAGTGCATACGGATGAAGAGTCTGGGCAAACAATTATTGAAGGCATGGGTGAGCTACATTTGGAAATTATTGTTGACCGAATGAAGCGAGAGTTTTTGGTTGAGGCAAATGTGGGTAAACCACAAGTGGCTTATCGTGAAACGTTAAAAACAGCGCTTGAGCACGAAGGAAAGTTTGTTCGTCAGTCAGGTGGACGTGGCCAGTATGGGCATGTTTGGCTTCGTATTGAGCCGCAACCAGCCGGCACAGGGTATGAGTTTATTAATGAAATTGTGGGTGGTGTTGTTCCTAGAGAGTACATTCCTGCAGTTGATAAAGGAATTCAAGAGCAAATGCAAAATGGGGTTATCGCCGGCTATCCAGTAGTGGACGTTAAAGTAACCCTGTTTGATGGTTCGTATCATGATGTTGACTCGAGTGAAATGGCATTTAAAATTGCAGGCTCCATGTGCTTTAAACAAGGAGCAGTGAAAGCTGACCCTGTTTTACTTGAGCCGGTAATGAAGGTTGAAGTGGTTACCCCAGAAGAATATATGGGGGATGTCATGGGTGATGTAAGTCGTCGTCGTGGCATATTGCAAGGAATGGATGAGTCAGCGGCAGGACGTGTTATTCGAGCAGAAGTTCCGTTATCAGAGATGTTTGGTTATTCAACTGATCTGCGTTCAGCAACACAAGGGCGAGCGACGTATACCATGGAGTTTGCTAAGTATGCAGAGACCCCAGGGAATATAGCTGAAGACATTATTAAGAAACAAAAGAGCGAGTGAGGTAGGCACACATGGCAAAGGAAAAATTTGAACGAACAAAGCCCCATGTAAATGTGGGCACGATTGGTCACGTTGACCATGGTAAAACAACGTTGACAGCGGCTATTACAAAAGTAATGGGTAGTAGTGTTAATTTTGAAGATATTGATAAAGCGCCAGAAGAACGTGCGCGTGGTATTACGATTTCTACCGCA
>JAHZKG010000070.1 GCA_022600515.1 Gammaproteobacteria bacterium | reverse complement strand
GTTTGGGCTTGTTTTAGGAGGGATTTTAGGGTTGTTGATCCAATCTATAGTAGAGGCTTGGTGGACTGCATCAGCGGCACCAGAGTCAATCTTCTTTTGGGTGCTATATGGAATAAGTGTTGGATTCATGCGTATAATGGAAGATGCTCCAAGGCAAGGTGATTCTTCTGTTGGAATGAAAGAATAGGGATGTGAGTGATGGATAAATTCCGTTTAAAACGAAACATTGGTAGATTTTATCCGTCTGCCCAATCAGGGGAAAGAAAAATAGTTTTACTCTATCATGCTGTTGGGTCGGGCCCCAATGCAATGAGTGAGCAATTATTTTTTAATCAGATGCATTGGTTGAAGAAAAACTGTGAGGTATTATCTTTATCTGAATTGTTAACTACTCCGTGTAATCCTAATATGATTCAAGTGGCCTTAAGCTTTGATGATGGATATGCTTGTCTGTACGATGTCTGCTCCCCTATTTTAGAAGACTTGAATCTTTCCGCAATGGTTTATTTAAATACAGGATGGATTTCAGATAATATAGAAACGCGTTGCGCTTCAAACCCTCAATTAGGACATTACCTCGGAGAAAATTTTTTAACTTGGGGTGAGGTTGAACAACTCGTTGTAAAAAAATGGGAAGTTGGGTCACATGGTGTAGAGCATGTGGATTTAACGCAAATGAAACGCCAAGATATTCAGCAACAACTCACAGAATCAAAAAAGATGATTGAAGAGAAATTACAAATTGCATGCCCACATTTTGCTTATACATGGGGGAGGCACTCTCAAGAGGTAAGGGCTTTAGTAAAGCAAGCGGGTTACCAATACGCTGTCGCAGCACATCATCGAGAAATATCACAAAGCTCAGGCTCTTATGTGTTACCTAGAATGAATATTGATAAAAACTATTCGTTAGATGATTTCATAAAAATTGTGAAAGGAAATTGGGATTATTTAGGTTTAATGCATATTGCAAAACGCGGTTTAAATAAACTTAAAACAAGAGGAAAGAGCGTGCTTGTTGACTAACAAAGTCTCGATAGATACTGAGGGGCAATTTCCAACATATTTTAAGGCTTAATGAAGGGTGTTCATGCGACTAGAGATTGTGAAAGTAAAGTCTTCGACTGAATGGGATGCGCATTTAGTTACGTTAGGTGGGCATCCATTGCAATCAGCGTTATGGGGGGATGCCAGACGCGCTTGTGATGGAATTCATGATGAGCGCTGGCTTATCATGCAAGACAAACTGGTTCTTGCTTTATTGCGTATGGAACATAGAGGTATTGGACCCTTGAGTAAGTTGGTGGCATGGGTTCCTCAGGGGCCTGTGTTGAATGGTTCCTGTTCATGGGATGAGATTAAAGAATACATTTTAAAAGTATTCAGGAATAAATATGGCGTGTTAGTTATTCTTTCGTGGAAAAAAATAGAAACACTTCCAGATGTATCACAACGGAAAACAGTTTGGGTCGATTTATTGCTCGGAGAAAAACAGTTGTGGTCCAATCTTGATAAACAGTGGCGCTATGGTGCAAAACGTGCAGGTAAGTTAGGTGTCTTAGTTAAGTCAGTTCAGAGTAAAGAGCATGTGGAGGCATTTTTTAAGCTGTGCCAACAAGTGAGCAACCATAAAAAGTTTAAGTTGAATGGCTCAGTTGAGCTATTACATTATTTGCTAAACAACAATGAAACAGCCGAAGTAGAAGCCAAATTATTTTTAGCGACGTTAGATAATGCACTTACGGCAGGTGCTTTTATTCTAAGGGTTGGTAAAACCGTCCACTATATGTGGGGAGCTGTTGATAGGAAGTATTCCAAAGAACGAGTGGGTGAGTTTATTCAATGGCATATAATTTCCTGGGCTTGTGCCGCAGGTTATCATCGTTATGATTTGGAAGGAATTGATGAAGTCGCCAACCCTGGTGTTGCTTCGTTTAAGAAAAAGATGGGCGGGGAGATTATTGCTTTACCGGGTAAAGCAATTTATCCATTGAGCAAAATTGGTTCATTGGCGGCTAAATTAATAAAGAATTAATAAAAATGACAATGAATGTCTTGTATTTGACCCCCTGGTTCCCTGCTTCATCAGAAGATCCTAAAAGTGGCTTTATTTTAGATTCGATTCAAGCGCAGGAAGCTCTAGGTGTTACCGCAAAAATTGCACATACGATTTCGTGGAAGCCAAAAAAAACTCAAATTCCTCATCAAAATGACCAGCTTAAAACGTATTACTGTTTGTCTATTCCACGTCATTATGGTCGCTTTATTTCAAACTGGTTATATATCTTGAGATTAAGACGGGTTATTTTAAAGCTGATTAAACGACACAATATTCATCTAATTAATGCACATACAGAATTGCCCGGTATGTTGGCTGTGCGTATAGGGAAAGTGATGAAAATTCCTGTTGTGGTGACGCTTCATGGGATTGATACTTGTCCAAGGGCATGCGCTCGTATGGCAGGTAAAATGATAGATAAGTCACTGAGACAAGCCGATCGTGTGATTGTTGTGGGTAAGCCATTACTTGAATATTATAAACCAAGGCTGTCGAATATGAATCACTTTAAGGTGGTCAATAACGGCTTTCTCTTAGCTGCTGATATGCACGCGTTTAATAAGAAAGCTTGGTCGAATACAATTAAAATTGTGAGTGTAAGTAATCTTGAAGAAGGGAAGGGAATAGATATTACGTTACGTGCGTTAGCGACTTTAAAAAAACAACATATTTTCGATTGGCATTATACAATAGTTGGTGATGGCTCAGAACGAAAAAACCTGGAAAATCTAGTAAAGCAGCTTCAGTTGGAGCGATATGTTTCTTTTGCCGGTCTTTGTGCGCATGCTAGCGTTTATCAATACTTGAGAGCGGCGGATGTGTTTTGTTTGCCTTCGTACCGAGAAGCATTTGGAATTGCGTATTTGGAGGCGATGGCTTACGGGTTATTAGCCATTGGCGTTCAAGGAGAGGGACCCGAAGCGTTTATTGACGATGAAAAAACAGGACTATTGGTAAAACCTCGGGATATGCAGGCATTAATGGAGCTTTTGAAATCGGTTTTTGAGCGGCCAATAGAGATGCAGAAAATGGCAGAGAAAGGCCGTTTACATGTGCTGAGTGAATTGACTTACGATAAACATGCAGAGCATTTAATGGAAATATATAAGGAACTTCTAGGATGAAAAAAACGCAAGCTATTCTTGCTATTTTTATTGAGCCAACACCTTATATTTTAGATTTTTTAAACGCATTGGAGCGGCAATGGCCTGGGAAAATAGATGTGTTTTTTTTGAAAGAGAACCATACTCAAGCATGGGTGTTGGATTTGCCAGAGGCTTACCGCATTTTATCGACGCCTTTGATTCAATCGATTGTTTATCTTAACCGGCGAATTGTTCGGGAAAAATATAAACTGATTCATTTGGCGGGTTGGGGAAACTTAACGTGCCTTTCTTTGATGCTGCTGGGTCGATTTAAAGGTATTCCGTTATCTATTGAAAGTGATACACAACTGAACAAAACAATCCCAAAATGGAAGCAGTTGATAAAGTACTGGGGATATCAGCGGCCTTTATACCCTATTCTTTTTAAGTTACCGTCTGTTTTTTTACCGGGTGGAACGCGGCAGCAAAAGTATTTGGAGCATTATGGCGTTGCTAAGAAGAAAATTGTTCTTGCGCAAATGACAGTTGATATCACAGCGTTACAAGAAAAAATATTATCTATAACGCAAGAAGAAAAATTAAATTTTCGTCACACTTACCATGCACATGCTGATGAGGTGATATTTTTATATGTGGGTCGGCTTTTAGCGTTAAAGGGTATTATTGAGTTGATTGAAGCATTTAAAGCCATGAGTAATTCGCGTGCTAAATTATGGATTGTTGGTACGGGTGTCTTGGAAGCTAAGGTAGTCGAGATGATTCGTGATTTTCCGAATATTCATTATTTTGGCCGTGAACAGGGCAATCGGTTGATTGAAATATATCACGCTGCTGATGTACTTGTGTTGCCTTCACGGGGTGACGCATGGGGCTTGGTTGTAAATGAAGCCATGGCTGCAGAGAATGCAATTATTATTTCAGAAGATGCAGGTTGTGTGGATGATTTAGTGTTTCATGAAGAAACAGGCTTACTGGTTCCGCCGAAAGATATTGATGCCCTTGTTTTAGCAATGAAATATTTAACTGCTGATGATGGGGTTCGTAAAAAAATAGCAACTCAAGCCAAGCAGCATATCGCGCCTTGGACACTAGAGAATGAAGCAAGTAATGTAGTGCATGCTTGGAGCCGTGAGGTAGTAGATAGCCTTTGATTTTTCCAGAACTTGCGGGTGTTTTGTGAGTCACGAACGTAAGGATAGCTTTGTGAATGTGATGCATGAAGGAGAATGGCATAATAATTTTTTGCCTTGTAATTTGGAAAATGGGGTTGAGCTGAAAGTGCTTCGGTGGGCACTCTTGTCTTTGATAGATGAACTTTATTTTGTTCGTTCTAAAAGCTGGCGTTTAGTTTTTAATTATTTAAAAGAAATTGGTGTTCGTGAGGTTATAAAAAAAGTTAAGTCTCGTCGTGATGAATATTTAAGAAATAAAAAATTTCTTTCAATTGGCCTTGCGATGCGAATGCAAGGCACACCAGAAGAGCAGTTAGTGGTTTTTATCGCATATTGTCATCCGATGTGTATGAGTGAGTTGGTTTTGCCCGTTGAATTTGTTTTTCCTGTGTCTGCTTCAAATCAATTGTCTGCGGTTGATAAAACAAAGCTTTTATTTTCTGATTGCAGAGAGAAAGTAGCGATTCCTCCATTGCTTTTATCTATAGCAGGCTGGTCGGTTCATTCGGGCCACGCTTTAAGCGCTTTATCCGATGTTTCTCAAAGTGCATTAAATACAGCAGCATTCGATTTGTTTTTTTCAGTTGACTGGAATAAGGCACAGGTGTTTCATCAAGACACCCTCGCATCATCAACTAAAGTTTCAAGAAAAATGAAAAAAGCTGTTTCGTTAAAGCCATCTGCAGTAATCATCGGATATGGGCAGTACGCCAAAACAAATATTATCCCTAATATTAAATCACGTCTTGAGGTTAAGAAAATTTATGAGATTGACCCACTTCAAATTCCTGTAAATCGGGGGGACATAGAGTGGTCAACAGCCCCGAGTATTGATCCTGATGATGATTATGATGTTTATTTTATTGCAAGTTATCATCACATGCATACGCCTGCTGCACTATGTGCACTTGAAAAAGGGGCTGTTGCGGTTGTAGAAAAACCAGTGGTTGTTGATGTGATGCAGCTTCAAGCGCTAATCGCATGTGTCTTTAAAAATCAAGGTCGACTTTATTCTTGTTACCATAAACGGTTTTCTGCATTTAATGCGCTTGCAAAGCAAGATCTTCGGGTAATCAAAGGCGAGCCGATTAATTATCATTGTATTGTTCATGAAGTGCCTTTGCCTAAAAAGCATTGGTACAATTGGCCTAACTCACATACTCGGCTGGTTTCAAATGGTTGTCATTGGATTGATCATTTCTTGTTTTTAAATGATTATCCTGAATATTCAGAGGTTAATGGGTTTGTTGCCGCAGATGGAACGATTAATTGTAGCGTTCAGGCAGTGAACGGCGCATTGTTTACGATGATTCTTACAGATGAGGGGAGTTCACGTATTGGTGTGCAAGATCATATAGAGCTTCGTGCGAATGGTGTGACGGTTAGTATTAAGAATGGCATGCGGTATTTTTCTGAAGATTCTAACAGAGTATTGCGCCGTGTTTCGATGAGTAAATTACATGCCTATCGATTGATGTATCAAAGCATTGCGAGCGATATTAAAACAGGGTTGCATTGTGATTCTTTACGTTCGCTTACAGTAAATAATCAATTGATGCTGGATTTAGAGAAAAAATTATTCCCTCATATTGAGACACAGCGACTGAAGGAAACAGCATGAAACAAATTCTACAAGATTTGGCGAATGGCCATACGATGATGTTAGAAGCGCCTGTCCCAAACTTATCTCAAGGTAAAGTATTAATTAATACCCGTGTAAGTCTTATTTCGGTAGGAACAGAGCGGATGTTGGTTGATTTTGGAAAGGCATCTTATCTACAAAAAGCGAAACAGCAGCCAGAAAAAGTGAAAGCTGTACTGGATAAAGTAAAAACCGATGGCTTGTTATCAACGGTTGAGGCAGTTCGTTCCAAGTTAGCGGAGCCTTTGCCCTTGGGATATTGCAATGTGGGGGTGGTTTCGGATGTATCAGGGCCGGATGTAAACTTTAAAGTGGGAGAACGGGTTGTCTCGAATGCGCCACATGCTGATGTTGTTTCGGCATCTCAAAATTTGTGTGCCCGCATTCCGGATAATGTAACGGATGAGTCGGCTGCATTTACGGTCATGGCAAGCATTGCACTGCAAGGTATTCGGCTGGCTAAACCAACCCTTGGAGAGGGGGTTGTCGTAATTGGTGCTGGATTAATTGGACTCTTAGCCGTTCAGTTATTAAAAGCACATGGTTGCCGGGTATTGGCGATTGATTTTGATGAGACAAAACTTGAATTGGCCCGTCAGTTTGGTGCTGAGGTGTGTCATCTTGGCCAGGGCGAAGATCCTGTGCGTGCGGGTATGGCGTTTAGTCATGGGCGAGGCGTT
>JAHZKG010000069.1 GCA_022600515.1 Gammaproteobacteria bacterium | reverse complement strand
TGTTTTTCATAAAAAATGAGGGAACTTAGTTTTTATTTTTATAAAAATCAATAATATGCGCTTAACTTAATGGCAGTGTCCCCAACCCTCTCCCAGCTGTAACTTCCGTGATTTAGCGTATTTCACCGCTGAGGGAGAGGGAGTATTCTCAGCGCTTAAAGCATTCACGATCTCGCATCTTGAAGTGTATTGGGTATAGAAGATTTTTATAAGGCATGGAAATCTGGCGCGGGTGTTGAAAAGCTTAGGATACAATCAATAGAACACCTTGAGAAAATTATCGTCATTCCATCTTTTCTTGCTATCAGGTTATTACAGCTTAAGGAGTATTTTGAAGTTGCAAAAGCAAGTTCTGTGGATAAAGAGGAAGTGCTTTGGAAGGCAATAGAAAAAAACCACTCCGCACTAAGCCTCCTACCGCTGTCTGGGCATTTAAAGCAATTGCTAGACTTGGAGGGTGGAATGATCAAGAGACAGCGCCCAGCGGGAGAAGGAAAACCATCCAGCTTTGACCTGATAATAGTACGCGCGCGGGGACAAGCAAACAAAAACACGTGTAGGCGTTTACTAACCCCCAGCCGCCGGGCCTTCTTCACCAGCCGCGGGCTTCTCAGGTGCTTTTGGTGTGATTTCTTCTTGCGCTGCAATCTCTTCTGTTACTGCCGCCGCTACGTCTTCGGCTACCTCTACTTTCTCAGCAATGCTTACATAAGGTTGCTGTATTTCTATTCCTCGAACACGTGCATTGGCATATTGCCGAAAACCCGTCTCTTCTGACAGGAATTTTTCTTCAAATACTTGGGGCTCAATTTGAATTGGCCGCCCCTTGGCATCCACGTCCATCTCGCCCGTATCCGTTGCTTTATAAATCACCTGGCCACGACATAAAAACCCAACACTCGCGAGCCAACCCGCAAAAGAAGTGTCAACCCTATCCAACATTGTCTGATCAGCCGCCTCTTCATTGACGGCATACCCACGATTGAGCTTTTCAGCTTCATCAAATGCAATCGCAACTTGTATTTGGTCTGGATTATCGGATTCAGCATATTCGCCTTCTACAACGGCTACCCGATTTTCCGCCTCAGTAACATACAATGTAGCCGCTACAGTTGTCGCACCAAACCAATGCCTCTCAGGCATCATCTCGCCCGCTCTTTTCTCTTTTGCATGGGTCTCGAATTTATCAACCAGCCCTTGAAATTCGTCTAAAACACGTGCTTTCGCAAAAATCGTTCTAACCGATTCAGCTAAGTGCTCTGCCGCTTCTGCCGTGCTTGCAAGCTTTAAGCACGCAAGTAAAGTATCTTTAGACGGCAAACTCTGAAAAGCGGCATTACTGGCCATTATGTTCTCCTGCGTTTAAACTAATCAATCGGGTTATCATACGTATCTATTATAGACGCATAGGTTTTCTTTTTCATTGAATCAAATGTAAACTCATCCACCTGAATCGCATCCCAGCGTGCACGCTCTACATTCAATAACTGCTTCATTTCTTCTTCGGTTATCATACCTTTCGACCGCTTCTCTGCCAACTTTTCTTTCACTGTGCCTGATTTTAATCTTCCAGAGCCTTTCATATTACGGTACAACGGCATGGCCTCTAAATATAACTGGAAAGCACTTTCCATTTTGCCGACCGGATCGCTTGCTTCTCCACTCACATACACCGCATCACGTAAATCATCACGATAAGGGCTATTCGTTGTCATGAGTTTTGCGAGCTGATGGTCTAGCTTATCGGCTGGATACGGTGCACTCAAGCCCCCAAATGGGAACGCCAACAGCCGCATGGCCACACCAACTGTGCGCGACGGGAAATTACGACACATACTAAGCAAGGCTTGTGTGGTTTGATGAAAACAAAACCTCAAGGCCCAGCGTGCGTGCAATATCTCATCTTCTCCACCCCCCCGCAGCTCAACTTGTCTTAAAGCAGCCATCGCCAAATATAAATACCCCAAAGCATCTCCAAGCCGTGCAGATAAGCGCTCTTTGCGTTTTAAATCGCCTCCTAAAATCATCAACGAACAATCTGAAATCCAAGCCAGCGCATAACTCAACCGTGCAAGCTGCCGACATTCACGTTTCATCGGATGAGCTGGCACCCGAATTAAACGCCCACCGGTCCATGCCGAACATAATGTTTTAGCTAAGTTCGATGCAAAATAGTTGGCATGCTTGCCGAGTAAGGCTTGAAACGCTTTGCTATCACCTTTCGAAATGGCATAAAACTCATCTCGTAAAAAAGGATGACATGCCATAGAGCCTTGTCCAAAAATCAGTAAATTCCGCGTCATGATATTTGCACCTTCAACGGTCACTGAAATCGGAATGCCTTGATAAAAATTACTTAAATAATTACGAGGACCCACCACAACCATACGCCCACCATGTACATCCATGGCTGCATTCAACACCCGTCGAGGCAACTCTGTATTAAAATACTTGGTGATAGCCGAAGCAACAGAAGGCTTTTTACCGGTATTAACCGCTGCAACCGTCAGCAATCGCGTAGCCGTCACCAAGTAGTTTAAGCCCGCAATCTCTGCCAACTTTTCTTCAATGCCTTCAAACTGCGCCAACTCAACTGAGAACTGACGGCGCAACCGCGAAAAAGCGCCCGTAGTTAAATACGCAACGCTTGATGATGCAGTGCCCAATGCAGGCAATGAAATAGAACGCCCGATAGATAAACACTCCACCAGCATTTGCCACCCACACCCTGCTTCTTTCTGGCCCCCAATAATACTCGTAATCGGCGCAAAGACATCGGTTCCTCTAATCGTCCCATTCATAAACGGCTGTTGTGCTGCAAGGTGCCGATTACCAATGTCGAGGCCTGCTGAATCCCGCGGGATTAAAACACAAGTAATCCCTTCGGCACCGGTGCCTCGCAGTAAGCCATCCGGATCTTTTAAATCCACCGCAAGCCCAATCAGCGTTGCAACCGGCGCAAGCGTAATCCAGCGTTTATTCAAGGTCATGCGTAAGCCCAGCACCTTTTCGCCGTCAATCATTTGATAGGCCACAATGGCTTCTGCTTGAATTGACGTTGCGTCACTGCCGGCCTCAGGCTCGGTTAACGCAAAACAAGGAATATCTTGGCCACTCGCAAGACGCGGTAAATAATGCTCTTTTTGCTCTTTGGTTCCATAGTGATGCAACAGCTCACCCGGCCCAAGTGAGTTAGGTACCATCACAGTAACCGCCGCAACGCCTGAGCGGCTCGCGATTCTCATGACAATATCTGAATGCGCACGGGCAGAAAATCCTTTCCCCCCATATTCTTTTGATATCACCAAACCAAAAAACCCTTTATCTTTCAAAAACTGCCACACGGGCTCTGGCAAATCACCTGCTTGGGTAATTTCCCAATCATTCAGCATTTGGCATAATTCATCGGTTTCTTGCGCTAAAAAACCGCTTTCTTCGTCAGTTAATTCTGTTTGAATTTCAGATAAGGCTTTCCAATCAGGCTCCCCTCTAAAAATAGACTGCTCAATCCAGGTGTCTCCTGCATTTAAGGCTTCTTCTTCTGTCTTAGAAAGCTTAGGAATGGCTTTTTTGGCACGTTCAAAAATAAAACCGCCCAATGTATTTTGCAACACGGGCAAACGCCTTAAGATAATAACCGCTGGAATAAAAATCCATAAGACTAGACTTGAAAACCACGAAAGCCCCAGCGCAAAAGTCGCCACTAGAAGATAAGCAACACTACCCAGCTCCCACACAAGAGCACTCACCCCCTGCGCTAACACAGCCAAAGTAAATACAATATATAAAAGAAAAAATGCAGTCGCCATGTCCTTATATCCTTAATCCATATGTGTTAAAAACAGACCCAGTATATAACGCATGTACTCAGAACACCATTAGCTATTTTTGAAGCGGAGGAGGGTACCCCTTACCCTCACTTGATGAGCTTCGTGAGCTTGGTGAGGCAGGCTGTGCTGACGAGCTAGCTGCACTTCCACTTTGTTGTTCCTCCCCATACTTCCTGCATGCATCAAACAGAGAATCACGGCTATTGCCAGATCTAGGCTCCGCGGAAGATTTGGGACTTGAGCCTCCTCGCTCAGGAGTTGGTGGTTGAGGCGTTGAGTCCCCAGACCACATGGAGTCTGTAGATGGTATAAGATCATCAAATAAACCTGTTCCTTGGGGTGGTGCAGAAGCAGGTGAACCGTTTGTTCCGGAGGCCGTTACCTTTGCCGGGATGCTTAGTGTAGTTGATGCGCCTTTCGTCTGAGGAGGAGAAAGAGGCTGGGTAGCAAGCTCTATCTCATTATCTGCACCTTCCCCCCGGTTTTCAGCAGGGCTTTTTTCTCTTGCTTCCTGCCCCATATCATATATTTTGTCTTCGCTTGGCGTTACAGCACGGTTGATACCTGCGTAAACAAGCCCAGCCACGGCGCCTGCAGCTGCAGCAAAGCCTACCGCTCCAGCTGCTGCAAGTGCAAGTGCCGCAGGCCCTAAAGGAGTCAACGCAAACGCGGCGACTATGCCAAGCCCAACTGCAACCTTCAGACCTGTATAAAACCCTTCCATCCTGCTATCTCTACTGCTTTTAGAAACCTTGCCTGGTTGCCTCGTCTGCGCCAAACTGGCCAGCTCAGCCCGTGCCTTTTTCAGTTCTTTAACGGCCTTCATCTCCTCCTTCCTATCTGGACTCGCGAAACGAGGAAAAGTCCGACTCAAAATAGTAGCGAAACGATTCGAATGCTTCTCTAACGCCGTAGGATTATGATAAAGCTCTCCGTTCTTTCTATCTCTAAGCGCAAACTTCCCTACTTCCTCTCCGTGCATCCCGGGCGCGTCTGTACGACACTTAAGTAATTTATGCATTGCCGCATCAACTTTTTCTCTAGCATGCTGCATATCACGATCTTTGGGCTGCTTCCCCAGGGCTTTCAATTCAGCATCCTCAGCGGCATCTGCTTCCTTCTGTTCTTTTAACCCCTGTTCATATGTCTGCTCCTGTTTTTGGTCGTACCCCGCATCGTTAAGGCTCGTATCGTCTGACCCTTTTAATCCGATGTCCATAGAAGATTTCAAAGAGGTATACCCCATGCCTTCTTTGGCTCTGCGATACAGCCCATATAGAATCATTCCACTGCCGCCAACAACCAATGTGGTTATTGTGAGCGCTATGGCAGTAAATCCTGCGGCAGGGTTTGCAAGAATAACGATACCCAGTACCGCGAGCATTAAGAACCCCGCCATCGTTATTCTATTCGCAACAACCTTACGCCGTTCTGTTTCTTTGCTTGAGCCCGCATGAGGGTTTAGCGCTTCTGCTGCAGCCTGCACTTGTTTTCGCGCAGCCTTTACATCCGCTACTAATCGAGCTTTTTCTCCATTTGTTCGCAAACCAAAATACTCGTCGGCCTTTTTCTCTAGGATTGAAGGTTCAGAATAAATATTACCGGTTTTGCCTCGATTACGAAACTCAGCATTCGCCTCCCCCCAAATCCTATAAACTGTATTTGAACTCGACCGTAACTGGTCTGTCTGCGTGTTCGCCCGCTTCTCTTCTTCCCACTTAAGTAAAGCACGCATTTTGTCATCGAATGCTTTTTTCTCCTCATTCAGCTTGTTTTGCTGCGCTTTAAAATCAGTATCTGGTGAAGGCATGGCCTATCTCCTTACGCTAATCTATCCCGGTGGTTGCTTCGATGCTGTAGGTTCTTCTGTATGTGCACTAGAAGAATCCCCCGAGCTACTTTGAGTAAACTGCTTAGGTGAATAACCTCCTCTCTGCTGACTCGCTGCAGAGGGTGCATTCTCCTGAGCAAATAAAGGCCCTCGTGATATATTCGGTGCAGAGCCATCTTCAGATTCCAAACTTTTGTCATACTCACTGCGTGTGACGTTATATGTTTCCAATGTAAAATCAAACGCCGGTTTTGTGCATGCGCGTACTATTTTTCGAACCGCGAAAAAAACAGGCGGGATAATTAATAACACGACAAGCCACGCAGGCATTGCAACAAAAGAAATGAGCAGTGCTGCCGCAAACCCCATGACCAATACCCGGGATAAATCTTCATCTGCCGGCCGTAACCGCGGAAAATTCATATCCATTACACGCTGGAGCTTGTTGCGTTCACGTGCAATTTCTAATGCATACCGTCGCAAATCCCTATTTTTAGTATGCTTAAGCTTTCTCTCTAATGGCATGGCACGATGATAAACTGGGGCATCGGTTTCAATTAAGCTTCTGGTTTCAAGGAAAGGCTGATATAGACGATCTATTTCTTTTTGCGTAACGTTCAGTCCCACAAGATACAATGCCACCAAATTGCTCGCCGACGATTGTATGTTTTCTTTATGCTGTCTAATTGCCCTTAAAGCTGCTCTTTGTTGCTCTTTTTCTGCCGCTATTTCAAAAGGCGTTTTTCTTTCTTCAACCACACGCAACCTCTTCTTGCCATAAATTAATTACCCTTGTGTTTTAAGTATAGCATATGGCTGAGACATGGTTGGAATATCAAGAAACAGGTTGTTTGTTTTTTAATCCGGGCTGTTCACTCACCAAACGAGGGACTAAATACCCGGGTAATTGCGCACGGAGCTGATTTAATAAGCTTTTCGCTGATGCAATAGATACATCGAAATGGGCTGCACCTGCTACTTTATCTAGCACGTGCAGATAATAAGGCAACACATCACATGTCCATAAGCGCTCGCTTAATTTCACCAAACACGCAAGCGTATCATTCACACCGCTTAATAAGACCGATTGATTTAAGAGCGTGCACTGTGCGTCCCGCAGTGCTTTGCACGCTTTGAATACACCAGGGCTTAGCTCGTTTGGATGATTGGCATGTAGCACAACCACAATTTTAAAGCGTGATGTGCGTAACACATCACATAATGCTGTATCAATTCGCTCTGGCAGCACAACCGGCAAACGCGTATGTATACGACAGGTTGTTACATGCGGGATAGCCTCTAAAGCATGTAATAAAAATTGAAGCGTTGCATTTGAGGCAATTAATGGATCACCCCCGCTTAAAATGACCTCATGAATGCTCGTATCTTCTCGAATATAATCTAGCGCGGCTTGCCACCCCACGCGCCCTGGGTTATTGGCCTCATATGGAAAGTGTCGTCTAAAACAATAACGACAATGCACGGCACACGCCCCCGTTACGGTCAGTAACACCCGACCATGATACTTATGAATTAACCCAGGCACTGGGTTATAGGCTGCTTCGTTTAAGGGATCAGAAACAAAGCCTGGTTGCTCTACAAGCTCCTCTTGAACCGCTAACACTTGTCGTAATAAAGGGTCGTCTGGATTTTCTCGCGTCATACAGGCAGCAAATCCACGCGGTACGCGTGTTTTAAACACCTGCTCTGCCGCGCCACTTGCAGCGCCTGCCGGCAAGCCTAAAAACGTGAGTAATGCGGATGATGAAGAAAATCCTTCACTCAAAAGCACTTGCCAGGGTTTATTCGTTACGTGTTGCATTCAAATATTAACTCAATTTTGATAAACTGTAGGCACTTTAGCGAAACAGCCTTAATATCTCAACTGTGGAGTCGTGTCTCAAATGGCAAACTATAACACCAACGAATTCAAAAATGGCCTGAAAATAATGGTCGACCAAGCGCCTTGTAATATTATTGAATGCGAATTTGTGAAACCAGGAAAAGGCCAAGCATTCACGCGCGTTAAAATTCGTAATTTAAAAACAGGCCGTGTGGTTGAACGCACCTATAAATCAGGTGAATCCGTGCCTGCCGCAGATGTTCTCGAAATCGATATGCAGTATTTATATACCGATGGTGAATACTGGCATTTTATGGTGCCTGATAGTTTTGAACAGTATATTGCCAATGACAAAGCCGTTGAGCCCGCGATTAATTGGATTAAACCCGAAGACACCTGCACCGTGACTTTATGGAATAACGAACCGCTGCAAGTAGCATCACCTAATTTTGTAGTGCTTACGATTACAGAAACAGATCCAGGCCTTCGCGGAGATACCTCGGGTGGCGGCGGAAAACCGGCAACCCTCGAAACAGGTGCCGTGGTGCGCGTGCCTTTGTTTATTCAAACCGGTGAGCTGATTAAAGTGGATACTCGTACAGGCACCTATGTTTCACGAGCGAAGGACTGATTGCCGCACATACTCAATCATTTCTGCAGCAATATCACGCTTGCTGGCGAGTTCAATGCCTTGTAAACCAGGAGACGAATTCGCCTCGCAGACTTTAAAGCCACTGCCATCAAACAATAAATCAACCCCTGCAACGTCTAGTCCAAACAATGCTGCAGTTGAACAAGCCAGCTGCTCGATCTCGGGGGTTATCGGATAAGGTCCAACCGTTCCCCCTTGAGAATAATTGGCTTTAAAGCCACTACATGCGGTACGTTTCATACACGCAATGGCCTTGCCGTTCAAAACAAATACCCGCAAATCACACCCATAACTGCCTTTAACAAATTCTTGTATAATCATGGGGCTATGATGTACTTGGGCTGACATAATTTCCAAAATTTCTTGGAACGCATGTTTTGTTTCGCATAAATGCACCCCAAAGCCTTTTGAACCAGAGACCATTTTGAGCACCAAAGGAAATCCAATATCAGAACACACACGATCAATCGACATTGAAAATTTCACAAGCATGGTTTTAGGGGTTGGAATATGATGATGGGTTAACATTTGCATCATATGAAATTTGTCTTTCGCCATTGAAATGGCATCCGAGCCATTGCAAACATAAATACCGAGCTGCTCTAACTGCCGAATGGCTGCCAATGCAAAATAAGACACGTTAGCGCCTACCCGTGGGATAATAAAATCCGGCAAGGTCACACGTTGATTATTTAATATCATTGTTTTTTCATCCGGATGACTCACTAATAAATCAAGCTGATCCGAACCGTATATTTTAAGCTGTATGTTTTTTTTAGCAGCAGCTTCTACGAGACGAGGCGGTGTATAGTCTTTCTCTGTAAGCTCAGACTCAGGTCGATTACATAACAGCCA
>JAHZKG010000068.1 GCA_022600515.1 Gammaproteobacteria bacterium | reverse complement strand
AAGGTATCACAAGCTGTTTTGATCAAACCACCTGCTTCAATATACTCTAAAACTCTTACTCTTAAATCTGATGAATGACTCATAATAAAAAGCAGATATCATAACACAATAAATAAGTCTTTTTGAAATCAATCAACTATAACCACTTGCTTTAACCTGAAAGAGTCTTTCTCCTAGATTATTTAATTTACTTTTCATGCATTCTTGTGTTTTAAAATCCGCGAGCTGAGCCTTTAAGTCATGTCCTTGTTGAATAACGGCAAATTTTTCTTTTTCTCCAACAGCAGCCGCTGAGCTTTCTGCGGCCCCAACACATACCTCAAGATATTCTTCACTTGTTTTGACATTATCTGCTGCACTGATAACAGATAATGTATGTGCGGTTGTTAATGCATGAACGCCTGCAAAGGTCGGAGCAACTACACCAAATGTCGTAACATTTGCCAGAATAACAAAACCAACAGCAAGAGAAGCGAGGGTTGCCTCTAAAAATTTTCTCGTATTATATGTTAAATTAGCGCATTTCTCAGTGCACGTTACTTGATAGGCCGCCTGTCTTTCGGGGTCGCGCGTGTGACATGCCTTTAAGAAAAAATACAATATATCAGCCACATCAAAGCACATTTTTCCAAACTGCTTACCGGCTTCCAGCGGTTTAATAATAGCATTTGCAGCTAACTGAAGATTTGCTTTAATTACAAAAATGATAAGATGCGATAACCCTTCGAGCAACTTTTTACTCGCTAAGCCAACCGATTCCAAGTGATTCAAGTCTTTAAATGGCTCATTCAATGCACTACCAATCTCAGTCATTGCCTGGTCAATCTGTATCTCACCGGAAAAAAGGCGTTTCAAAACAGCGGGTATTTCTTTTACTTCACGCGCTAATTGCAATCTATGCTGTTCTTTTATGACCCCTTCAATTGTCTTAAGCGCTGTATCATCGGGGCTATCCGCACAAATCAAATCAAAAACCTGCTTAATTTCTTCTCGCTCTTCTGGGCTAACTTTCATATCACCTTCAATATCTTTCCAAAGCACAGTGGCTGCTTGATATTTCATTGCATGCGTTGCACTCTCAGCTAATGCCCCGAAAGAGCTATCTTGTTCAAATGCAAAAGGAGGAAGTTGCTGTGAGGTAAGACTCGATTTAAAGGCTTGAAGGCTATCTTCTGTAATACCCTCACCTTCATGGATTGATTTAACAAATGCTAGATATTTTTTTAAATCACCATTTTTTTTCTCTTGTCCGGAAACAACCCACTGTTCAACGCTTTTTTTTCTATTTGCTTTCGCCTCATCCGCCCTTTTTTTAGCCTCTGAATGCCGCCCTACAAAAACAGGTGCAAGTATGTTTTGAAAAGAGGTGATAGCATGCAACATACTCGAATAAGGCTCTATGAGTTTCTGAGGCTCAATCGTATCAATCAACTCTGCATGAAGCAGGGTTGCGAGCTCTGGATTTTCGACTTTCAAAGCAGATAGTTTGTCTTTAATCACAAAAAAAAGAATCGTTTGAATCAGGTTTTTATCTTCATCAGAATGCAGCGTACGTGCATTAGATTCTATCGTACTAATAATACTCTTCAGGCGTTCAGGTGTAATTGATTCTGATTCAAATTGCGCATCGACCGAACGTTTAAAATAAATCGTTAAGTCTGAGGTTCCAGATTGTCCCACAGCCAAAGGCATATTATTTGCTGCTACAACATGCTTTGACTGAGACATAATTTATATTCCTCTGGCGACTTACTTAAACCAAGCACTTGCAACACCAAGCGAGAGTGGCTCAATAAAACTCGTACGTTCACTTCCTTGTGCATTCAGCCATTGCAAGGTATGTTGGGCCCGAACATACCCATTCTGTCCGGCTTGCTTTAACCATCGTTTGGCTTTATCTTGATTTGCTTCACCCTGTGCACCTTGATAATACAGCATGGCCAAGTGATACTGCGCGTTGCCATTACCCCGGTCTGAAAGTGTTTGGTAAAGCGTTGCTGCTTTATTACTGTCTTTAGCAACGCCCTCTCCTCGCGCATACAATCCGGCCAAAGCCAACACGGCCTTTGCATTGCCTTTATCAACAGCACTTTGATAATAATCAACTGCTTTTCTCATATCTTTTGAGATACCCTGGCCTTTTTCTGACATGTGCCCTAACTGATACAATGCATCACGATCCCCTTGTTTAGCTGCTTTTTCATACCAATCTGCTGCTATTTTTTCATGCCTGAATTTTCCAGAATCATGTAAGTAAATCCCTGCGACCTGCACCATTGCACGCACATGCCCATGCTCTGCCGCTTTAAGATATAGTTCTTCTGCTTTGTTATTATCAACCGGCAGCCCTTTACCATATTGATATATCAACCCTAAATCAAAAAGGCCTATCGTGTTATTTTTTTGAGCGGCTAACGCATAAGCAGCAAGCGCTTCTTTGTAATTTTTATCGACTGTTTCAATAATAAATCCTAACGCAATGGCAGCCGGCGCATAGCTATGTTTCGCTTTTTGATACCATTGTTTTGCCACTTCATCATTTGGGAGCGCATCAAGACGTCCCATTTGGTTTAAGCGCCCTAATAAATATTGTGCAACAGGCTGGTTCTGATTAGCTGATAAGGTATACCATTGTGCGGCTTCTTCAAAATTCACCTTACCGCCTAGGCCCTGCTCTAATAAATAGCCTAGTTTTAATTGCGCATTAGAATCGCCTCGTTCAGCCAGCACGCTATAAATAGCCCGTGCTTTTTTCATGGCATTCGCATCTTCTGCTTGTGTTAACGCATAATCAGCCAATAACAAACTCGCCTGACTGTTTCCTTTTTTGTGTGCTGCCTCTAATTCAGATAAAAAAGGCATTTCCCTATCATGAGACAGTATGGCTAAATTAAAGTCCGCAAACGAAAACCCAGATTTTGAGGCTTGTTGCAGTAAACGCTCTGCTTTATCTTGCTCTACACCAACCTCATGCCCTGTTGCATAATATGTTCCCAAAATAAACGCACTCACAGGATTACCTGAAGCTTTTTTATACCAAAAAATAGCCTCGCTTGAATCAGGCGCTGTTCCTATGCCCCTATCCAGCAACATGCCATACAGAAGTGCTGCTTTAGGATCGCCTGCTTTTGCTTCTTCTTTCGCAACATCGAGTGCATGCAGTTGTTTTTCATGTGATGTATCCATCGCATCAAAAAACGCTAACGGTAACACCGCTTCTTTAACCCCTTTAGCTGCTGCAGCTTGATACAGACGCTTCATCAAAGCATGACGTTTTTGTTTTTCTTGAACGCTTAAACTCCCTGTTTTGTCTCGTACCATCATCTCGGCTAAACGATATTCGCCTTCAGGGTATTTATTAAATGCAGCTAAAGCATACATTGACATGGCTCGTTCAGGATTAGGCTCAACCGCCCATTTATTTTCAGCATCTTTCAGACCCACTTGAAATAAATACCCAAGCACATACTGTGCCTCAGGGCTTCCTTTAAATGCCGCATCATTTAACCAGCCCATTGCTTGCGGATAATCGGGTGTACCCCCTTCACCAGCTAGGTAAAATAAACCTAAGGTATATTCTGCTTTCAAATCTTGCTGTGCAATAGCTTGCATATAATACTCAACTGCTTTTTCATTGTCTTTTTTGACACTCACACCGCGTTGATACAATTGTCCTAAAGCAAACTGTGCGGTTGGATCGCCAAGCGCTGCTTTTTCTTCTAACAACACTGAATATTTCTTTTCCATCAAAGGATAAGTTGGATAGGTAATCCCTTGTTGAGCCGTTTTATTTTTGCTGTTATCTTGAGGTAATGCCTTGACCAGCACATCATAATACTCTGTCAATGAAATCGCATTCGGCTTAATCATTTTGAATTGTGGTTTATATAAGGCTTGTCGACTAATACCTGCCATTTGTGGTGGCTGATTATATTGATTTTGATGTCGTGCTGCGGCATCGGTCCAATCATTAAAAATACCTGAGAGATCATAACCACTACTCGCAAAATTTACTGCTTTCCCACCAGATAACCAATGAGATGCCAGCACTTCTGGTACTTTTGAAATTTTGCTGTCTGCTATTTCGAACTTTTTAGTCCAGGTGGTCGACAGCTCTTCGTTATCCTGCACTTTTGCTAACCGCGCAAGTCCTTTCATTGCTGGCACATAGCCTGCTGCAAGTGCTGAATCATATAAACGTTTTGCCTCTCCTAAATCTTTATGCGCTAATTTTCCTTCTAGATACACTTCAGCCAATAAATATTCTGCTTCGGGTTCTTTCTGTTTAACTGCTCGTTTAACCCAAATCATACCTAAACGTTTATTAGAGGCATGACGACTTTCAAGAAAATGCTCAGCTAAGCTTGCCTGTGCTAAACTATTGCCTTGTTTTGCAGCCATGATGTCATAACGCCTAGCTTTGTCTTTATTTTTAGACACACCGACACCAAAATGATACGCTGCCGCACAATATAATTGCGCTTTCAAATCACCTTTCTCAGCTGCTTTTTTAAACCATTTAAGTGCATTGCTAGGATTTTTCTCATGAATTAACTCATAACGCGCCATTAATTTTTGGGCGGGCAAAAAGCCTTGATCAGCCGATTTACTTAAACTCTGAATCGCTCTTTGATTATTTTTAAGCACGCCATAGCCGTATAAATACATCTGCCCCAAGTAATCATACCCAACTTTATCTGGCTTTGATCCATTTAAAAAATGGTTAGCTGCTTTGGTGTATTGCCCAGAGCGATAGGCTTCAAGGACATTCTCAGCATGAGCTGCCGGTGCACTTGCCGCAAGTACAAGACAAAACCATGGCACGATAGATTTCATGAACCTCTCCTATTCTTTTTGTTATTCTATTCTCTCTTAACGTGGGATAATCCCGTAATTAATCACTTGCCGTACAGCGCCACCCCGGGTATTCCCATTGGCAAGCCAATAATTCCCACGATTATTCATACCGTACTTCACACGTGCATATTCACACACTTTCAAACCGCCTTCACAATCAATCATACGACCATGCGCAAACTCTCCATCATGCACGGTACAGATATATTTCATCCGCTCACTACTTGAGAGTACCGCCCAACGCCCTGGCGCAATTACATGATTAAGATATACACTTTGACTGCTTTCTGATTGTCTCATTTGATATAAATTAATCGACTGTTTGCTTTTATTATAAATAAAATATAAAGACTGCGAATCGCCCACGCTGTTAGGTAATATTTGTAATACATTCAAATCAAAGCCATACCCAACATCTTTGCAGCCCAACGGGCTTCTTATCTGAGGATCTTTTTTTGCAGCAAAGCCAAGGGTTTGCCCTCCTAAAAACAGCAAAGATAAGCATACAGCCTGTGTCAGGCATTTATAATTATTAATATTAAATAGTCTCATGACGAAGCCCTCTTAACAGAAGTAGCCGGACGAACAATCACTTTTGTTCCTTTTTGATCATTATCATCCGCTGATATTTCAACAAACTCTTCATTTAGCCATTTTGCATCACGGGTAAACATACGAACACATCCATGACTTGCCCTGTATCCCGGAATATCGTTTGAACCATGCATTGCAAAGCCTTTATGAAAATACATACAGTAAGGCATGGGTGCACCACCGCGCCCAACCGGATAAACATCCGACTGACAACGTGAATTCTCTTTACTGAACATCCTAAAAATACCCGACTTGGTATTGCAAGATTTACTGCTATCCGGACATTTATCCCGCCCTGAAGCAATAGGCCCCCAATTGAGGAGCTTGCCATTTTGATCATAAGCCCCCCAAGCGAGCTTATCTTGATCGACAATAATTTGTCTTTCGTTAGGTTCCATTTTTTTAGGAAAAGGGGAGATATCAAGAATCGTTAGTTCTTTGAGATTTTTCGGTACAGCAATCAATTTACCGGCCCAAAGACTATTGTATGTACGATTCAGTCGCTGAACTAAATCTCTATCTTGTTCATCTGGAAACAAGCGTTTCCATGACTGACCTTTTTTTACTTTAATACATTCGAACTGAGGATGTTTGCATAAATTCGAACCATAATAAAGGGGATCACCAGCCCATGCCGCAGGCGCTGCTACCGAGCAAACAGTGAGTAAAACCAATAATTTATGCAACTTATTCATAGTTCCTCCAACTACTTATCTCATATACATTAATAATGTTTATCTAGACAGGTTGTCGGCGATGCTTAATAAAAGTTTAATCTTATAGACAATTAGAAAGCACAAGCGCAATGCAAATAATTCAAGTAAGCCGAAAACATGTCATTCCCGCGCAGGCGCACTACTGTCTGGTCAATGCTAAGTGGTTTTCCTTCTCCCGCTGGGCGGCTAATCTATGCACATAACCTGTCATGTCCGCGCAAGGCGGGCATCCATAACGTACGTCGTTGCGAACCCGATCTTCGCGAGTGGTGTGGCAAACCAGTGGCTTTTAGTGTCATCGTTCAAGCCCCTGGACTGCTTCGCCTACGGCTCGCAGAGACGGAATTATTAACTTCTCAGGTGCCTGGCTTGTTTACAAAAAAAATAATGTCTGACAATGCGGCACAATGTATTCTTTATGACTTAATCAGATGAGTGTTCAAACCAATTTTCATGAGACAGTACTCGGCTTACTGAAACAAGTCCAAGATGTACCTCTAAAATCAAAGTATCCCTTTCTTGCTGTTAAAAAAAATCGGATACTCTGAACATACATCACTTTTTTCAAGACATATCTCCTTCAACCAAGATGATTGCCGGAACGATAGTACACCTCATAGGCTGCACTGTTTTAGGTGCAGCCTCCACACTACCCGCTTTAATCCTTGCAACTGCGTTAATTGCTCTAGGTCTTCTAGGTATTGCTCAGGGTTGAAGGTCCAAAAGTGTTCACACCAATGTTATAGAAACATTGACGTCTCTTGGTTATAAAGAAACTGGTGGGGTCTGTCATGGCATGTCCATCCGATGGCTTGAAGCCATCATGCTTGGGCAAGAAGATAAATTCAATAAGCGCCTTAAAGACATCAGCGAGAATGGTCATGAAATAGTTGGCCTCATGCGCGAAGGTGAGCAGGAAACGTGGGGAGAGAAAACTAACAATTACCGAACCAGACTACTTGATATCCGTTCTTTTTTTGATAGCTTAGCGTTATTTCAGAGCGCCGATGATCATGCTGATGTTTTTGGGGTTACCCCATCGCAACAAGCGTGCCGCTACCTCATGATAGATTCTGGGATATCCAAGTTCCCGAAATCGACTCGTCAACGCGGCAAGTATTTTGGCCTCGACTGTCCTGCGTCTGACATTTTTGCGCTAAACGCGCCAAGAAAAATGTCTTCCCAATGACTCTACGCCTGCATAAAGATTTTCTAACATCCCTTCGGGCTGGTTAAAAAATCGCAGACTATCTCGGACTAAACGCCTCGGCCTTCAGCCTTCCATGGCGTTCAGCGGGTGATATAGAAATCACCTCGACACTCGCTTCTTCAGAGGAATTTCAGCTTCTTGGTGGCTTAGAGACGATTTATTCTGAACCCAAAATTCATACACAAGGGGAGCTCAATGAATATTTATCTGAGCTTGGGGAAATATTTAAGTCATTGCAATCAAAAGACCCCGCTGGGCTACTTTTGGGAAACGGTAGCCACGCGATTGCTTTGGCCTATAGACCAAGTAAGCGCTGGAAATTGATGGATATTAATAATAATTATTCATTAGACTTTAAACTGAGTGATACAAAAAACATTGCAAAAGAGATTCACTCGAGCCTTTTTCAAAATAGAGAAACTATAGCATTTAATGCAACCGTTATCCCAACAAAAAACAAACCATCAACACAGCTAAAAGAAAAGCTTGAGCAATTTAAGGGACAATGTGCATTGACTGAAGAAGTCGCTTCCCGGGCAAACTCGAGTTACCACTTTCCTTTGATTGCCGCCCAACATGGTCATGCCAATGTCATCGCTGAGCTTGTACAGCATGAGACCGATTTAAATCAAGCCAACAGTAATGGTACAACGCCTGCCTGGATGGCAGCCCAAAATGGTCATACTAACGTCATCGCTGAACTTGCAAAGCATGGGGTCGATTTTCAGTTACCGTTTAGATCATCACCTGAATTTTTACGAGAATTCGCTAATCACTATGGAGGCAATGTGATTACCAGAATAGAAGCTTTTATTGATGTACCGCTAAGCGCTGCCCCTTGCTGTTAAAAAAATAAGGCTCACCCAAGGCTTGTTCAGATAAAAAAATTGCTTGCCATAAGCTTTGACGCGACTCCAAAACGGCTGATTATAAAAGTATTCTATAATCCAAATCAAAAATATTGGCTATACGTTTAGCAAGCTCTTTCCCAATGGTTCGTCTACCATTTTCCATGGCCGAGAGATTTGCTTGACTGATATTGAGTTTTTTTGCAAGTTTAACCTGGGTTAATCCCTCTCGATAGCGTAACCCCTTTAATAAAACAGCAGGTTCGCTTATATTTTGTTTCAAGTCACTAAATAACTCATCGATAGGAATATAACTTTTATCATCAGATTCAACCTTGTAATGCTCCATGACTTCAACTGGTACAGCATAAAGGCAGCCATGCCATGATACTCTGGCTATTTGATCAGTATGGTGCTTTTTCGTGAGTGCCGACATAATACACCTCCGTAATTTTTAATTTTTTATCAATGATTTCCCAACAGCATACATAGGTTGGACGCTCCTTGCTTAGGTGGCAATGACGCTTATCACCAAGCATACCTTTTAGCTTGCCATAATTTTTCCAGCATCCACCTGTGGCTGGACCATTTTTTCAAGATCTCGTATTAACAAAAGCAAGGCAGCCTGAGCTGCTTTAGGAAGCTTTTTAATTTTTTTTCCAACTTTAGTTGGTATTTTTATTTCCCAGTCCATAAAAACAGTATATATCTAAAAAAGATATATGTCAGTTAATGAGCACCACCACAGGGAAAGTTGGAATGGGGCGCCGCTAGGATCTGTCTAAACGTTAATGCAAATAATTATAAATTGTGGTTGCCAAGGTTTGACTAATACCGTCTACTTTAATTAATTCTTCAAGAGGCGCTTTGCTTAATTCACGCATCCCTCCAAATTGCTTCAGTAGTGCTTGTCTGCGTTTTTCACCGACTCCCGGTATATTATCTAAAGCTGAGCTCAATGATGTTTTTTGACGTTTTTTACGATGGCTTGTAATGGCAAAACGATGTGCTTCATCACGAATATGCTGTAATAAGTGTAATGCCGGTGAGTCTGAAGCAAAACACATTTCTTGCATGCTATCAGCTAAAATTAAACGCTCAAGCCCTGCTTTTCGTGTTACCCCTTTGGCAACACCTAATATCATGATGTCAGGTCCATTCAGTGCATCTAATGCTTTTTTTGACACACTAACCTGGCCCTTGCCGCCATCAATAATAACCAATGTAGGCCAAGGTTTATCATCACGTAAAAGGCCATTAAAATAACGGCTTACTGCTTGCGCCATGGCGGCATAATCATCTCCCGGCGTAACATCTCGAATATTTAGCCGCCGATAAGCTGACTTTAATGGCCCATTTCTATCAAACACCACACACGATGCAATCGGGTCTTGCCCTTGCGTATGACTAATATCAAAACACACCATCTGCGTAATCGCGTGTTTAAGCTTTAAGCCAGCTTCTAATGCTTGATAGCGTGTTTCAAGCTGTATTTTTGACGTATTACGTACGGCAACAGAACGTTTTAAATTATCTTCTGCAAAATCAATCCAACGCGCACGTACCCCCCGCGCTTTTTGTTGAATGCGGCATGTTCGCCCCCTGCGTTCTTTTAAGGCATTCTCCCAGACAGCCTGGTTATCGAGCACTTGATTTGTTAAAATAAGTGCTGGGATGCGCGCAGGTGTATCTAAATAATGATGGGCTATAAACGCTTCAAACACGGCTTGCTTTAACGCACTTTCTTCAAGGCCCGCATTTGGAATGGCAGGAAAAAAAGCTTGGTTACCAATAATTTCACCACCGCGTATACTCACCCACTGCACACAGGCAAAATCACTTTGAACCTCACTCACAATCACATCCGCATCGCCCTCACGGCCAGTGACCCCTTGTTGCTCCTGAATAAGCCTTAAGTGTTTAATTTGATCTCGCAGCATCGCTGCTTCTTCAAAAGCCATCACCTCCACCGCTTCATCCATGCGCTCTTGTAAGGCTTTTAAAAGCGTTTGTGATTTGCCTTCTAAAAATCGTACGGCATCCTGAACTGATTTGGTATACATTGCCTCTGAAATGTTACCAACGCAAGGCGCTCGACATCGCCCAATTTGATATTGCAAACAGGGACGTGTGCGCGCTGAGAAATCACTGTCTCGACAATTACGTAGCTTAAAGACTTTCTGAATGGTATTAAGCGTTTCCCGAACAGCCACCACACTAGGATAAGGCCCAAAATATCCTTTGGTTTGTGGGTTTTTTTTACTGCGTGCCAAGCCTAAGCTCGGAAAAGCATGCGCCAAATCTAGATGCAAATACGGGTATGATTTGTCATCCCGCATGAGAATATTATATTTAGGGCGTAATGTTTTAATCAGCTGACTTTCAAGCAATAACGCTTCGGTTTCACTCCGCGTAACGCTTACATCAATACTCACAATATGAGTCACCAATGCCCGGGTTTTGCTGCCTTTGTCTGATTGGTTAAAATAACTTTGAACACGCTTTTTTAAATCCGTTGCTTTGCCCACATAAATCACGCGCTTATTTATATCGCGCATGCAGTACACACCAGGGCTGGTTGGCAAATGTTTTAATATATCTGTTAATTCAACTGATAGTGTCTTCGATTTCATCAGGATTTAATTCAAATACCCCATGTTTTAAAGCAAGGTGCATGAGTGCCACATCGTTTTTAATACCCAACTTTTCAAACATGCGATAACGATAGGTACCCACTGTTTTAGGGCTTAAAAATAATTTTTTTGCAATTTGATTAACCGCCAAACCACGCGTTATCATCAGCATCACTTGCATTTCACGCTCAGACAAATCGTCTAATGGTGATATTTCGGTTGGATTCAGACTGCTTAGTGCAATTTTTTGAGCTATTTCAGCGCTTAAATAACGCTCGCCTTTAGAAACTTTTTGAATGGCTTGTAGCATTTCTTCAGCCGCTGAGTCTTTGGTCAAATACCCCATAGCACCCAATTGCAAAAGCCGAGTAGGCAATGGATCGGTGGTTGTCGCGGTGAGGACAATAATATGAATATTAGGCTTTATTTTTTTAAGACGCCTCGTCACTTCCCAACCATCCATGCCGGGCATTTTCATATCAAGTAACACAACATCAGGATTATGTAATTTTACAGCTTTTAAAGCAGCATCACCATCTTCTGCTTCAGCAATTACATCAACATTTTCGGCATGCTCAAGAAGCAGTCGAATACCCATCCGAACAAATTCATGGTCATCCACAATGAGCACGGTTATCAAGCAAAACTCCTCGGTCATTCCCTGACAGGACACACACGAAAGATGCCAGAGATAATAGCAATTTTTTTTATATATGACAATCAGTTATATATAAATTAACACGCTAGAATATGAATGCTCGGGTTATTCGCCTCAACTGAAAAATACGGCGCATATTCCCCGAGCTTTCGTGCCTCAGCCATAAGTGCTGCCCAATCGGCCTCTATAAAATCATAAAGCATTTGATAGCTATTTATCACAAAATAAACCGGTTGTAAGGCATCAATGCGATAAGGCATTCTAAATACAGCCACAGGATCAAACAACACCCGCATAGCCTCACTGCTTTCAATACTATACGGTGTTTCACCTATTGAAGATAAAATACCGCCACCATAAGCTCTGAGACCTGAGGCATCTTGAATTAAACCAAACTCAACCGTAAACCAAAAAAAGCGTTGTAATAACGGCCAGTCCGCTTCATCAAACGTTAAAACACGTTTTGCATAGGTATGTATAAAATCAGCATACACCTGATTGATTAACATCGGACAATGACCAAATAATTCATGAAAAATATCAGGCTCTTGCACATAATTAAGTGATGATTCATCTCGAATAAAAGTGGCTGCAGGAAATTTTTTTTCTGCTAATAATTCAAAGAAAGCACGTGCAGAAATCAGTGCGGCAACAGGTGCGACTTCCCAGCCCGTTGCTTCATGCAGTTTTTGGCTTATATCAGGTAATTGAGGAATATGATTGGGGGATAAATCAAGTACATTTAAGCCGCTAATAAAATCTTCTGATGCACGGCCTGCCAATAACGCTTCTTGTCGCAAATAAAGCGTATTCCATACGTTATCTTCTGATGCTGAATAAGCAATAAGGCCTGCTTTATTTGGCGTGTGCGAAACATAATGGCTCGTAAATTCCATGGATACTCCTTTCTGATTTAAAGCATTTTTATCGTAACGTACGGCGTAAATCAGATACCGAAATAGACGACTCAACGCCAGCTGATGTCACCCGTTGCTCGCCTTTCCAAGCATGCCCATACACGACTTCATAGGTCAATGGATATTTTCCTGTCTCGGTTTGATGCTGCTGAACCGAGGCTTCAAATGCTGCCCATGCATGCCTACCTGTAAGCCCTGGGTTACGTTTTGTATTCATATTACGCACCCCTTGCTGTCGTAGAGAACGTAACAACGCTTGCAAACTCCCATAGTGCACGCTCAATTTATCCATATCAACCACCGGGTCTAAAAAACGTTCGCCTAATAAAATATCGCCAATATCATGCATATCTAAAAAAGCATTTGCATGAGAAAACGCAGATGGCTTTTCTTCTCGCAATTCTAAAAAAGTATCTGGCCCAAGGGTTGAAAACATCAGGCATCCGCCCGTATGCATCACACGATTAACTTCTCGCATCAGCGCTGGCCATTCAGAAGACCAATGCAATACTTGATTTGAAAACACCAAATCAAACATATTATGCTTAAACGGTAACGCGTGCATATCAGCACGTACACAATGCATACTTTTTTGAGGCCAGCGAGGCTTTGCTTTTGTTTCAAGCAACATGCCGTGCGCAATGTCTACACTCACAACCACGGCTTTAGGATATTTTTTTTTCAGGCGCGCCGAAAACAAGCCCGTGCCACAGCCTAAATCAAGCACATAATTAGGTTGAATTTTAAGATAATCTAAACGCTCAAATAATTGCTCACCAATAGCGCGTTGTACTCCTGCCACTGCTTCATATTCAGCTGCTTGTCGGTGAAATGCATTGCAAACTTCTTCTGAAAAACGCATGATAACCATCAGGAAAAAGCACCCCAAGTCCAAACACATGCGAGCACTAATTAAAAAAGAAAGTATACCACATCTATGGCACCTGAAAACGCCATGCAGTTTATGTTTTCAATACCATCAAGCCTTAGGGCCTGTATGCGGCTATTGCGAAAACCTATTTGTTCCTTTAGGTGCCGCTTGCGCACAATGTGCAACGCCTTTGCCAGATGCATCCCTTTTGCAGTGTGGGCACTGTATTCAACACCCCCCGACACTTGACGCTGTTTTTACGCCTTATCGGTTTGAAGAGCCTCTGCGAACACTTGTACATGATTTTAAATACCACGAAAAAATATATTTACGTGATTTATTTGCTAAACACATGCTACAGACACCCCCTACGTTTAATCCTCACAATACATGCTTAATACCTATTCCATTGCACAAAAAACGCATTCAAAAACGAGGCTTTAATCAAGCCGTGATATTAGCAATATATTTAGCGAAAAAACTAGCACTGCCTTGCTTACGACATTCTATTAAAAAAATTAAAAATACACTGCCTCAAGCAGCACTTGCATCTAAACATCGTAAAAAAAATATTCTTGATGCGTTTAAAATCAAACCCATTACTTACCAAGAGATTATTCTAATCGATGACTTGATTACAACCGGAAGCACTGCCAATGAGCTAGCATATCAACTCAAACAACAAGGGGCTCAACGCGTGAGTTTATGGTGTATTGCCAAAACCTGTTTAGATTGATTTTTTAACTTCTTTAGTCTCGAACCCTTTGAATCGTTTGATTAGGGTTTGCTTGTGACAATGCACCATTTCTTTTTCTGATATATTTTTTAAATACGTCACTAAATCAAGTGAACTTGCTTTAAATACATGATCATGTTCAAGAATATCAGGATGAACCCGCAGTGACATCTCATTCAAGTTCATTAGTTTAAGACCATTCAAACGACGCACTCTTGATAATGCAACATAGCCCATGCCTGGTTCAAATGCATCACCTAAATCAATCTCTGCTGCATCCAATGTCATCCCTTGACTCTTATGAATCGTAATCGCCCAAGCGAGCCGAAGTGGTATTTGTATAATCGTTGCGCGCACAATATCATTGTCTTTATAGTCCCATTCGACAGGATAAACGGTCATAGTTCTACCGTCGTATTTCTTAACAATGGGATAGCCGTCTTTGTCATTAAAACCGGTAACAACACTGCGCGTACCATTACAATACCTGCCTAAAGGATCGTTTTTGATAAACATGACTTCTGCACCAATTTTTAATTGTAATTTTTCAGGCGCAAGGCAATATTTTTTTAGCCCTTCCACCAACGCGCTGATCCCCTCAGCAGTCATCTGAAATGTTTTCTCTTGACCCGAAATATTGGCTAGCTCACGCTCATTAATCGCATCAACATTCATATTGCATGAATAGAGTTTGGTTGCTTTTACATCGCCAAGAGGCTCTTTTTTATAACGTGTACGTAAAGGAACTTTTGTATGCTCACCTGCAGTACCGCTACGTATGTCGTTTAGAACATCCAACAGAAGATCGTTATCTTGTCGATGTTGCTCATTTAGATAGCACACTTGAAAACACCCGTCTTCCCAGGCGGATGCTTCAAATGCAAATTTCTTATCTTTTAACATATTCGGCGAAAATACCGGCGGCAGCTGGAAAAAATCGCCACATAAAACAAGTTGAATGCCTCCAAACGCCTCATCACAATCAAGAATATACCTGGCGATTGAATCTATCATGTCCAACTGAAATGGATGTAACATCGATATTTCATCGATTATAAGCACTTTGGTTTTCTTATAGTTTTGCCTGATTCTTTTTTTTGTCTGTAATTTTTCCAGTTCTTTTTTTGTAATATGATCTCGCACACCTATGCCTGACCATGCGTGAATGGTTGTACCCTGCAGGTGGGTTGATGCAATACCAGTCGATGCCGTCACGGCAACCGGTACGTTATGATTCTTCAGGTAATTAATATATTGATTCAAAAGGTATGTTTTACCTGAGCCTGCAGCGCCCGTAAGAAAAACATTCCCCCCCATTTTTAATAAATTAAACGCTTCATTTTGCTGCATAAATAACAACCATAACTAAATACCTCATCATAACAACGCTTTTTCTTTGTTTTACTTTCTTTTAAAACAAGCAGCAATAATATCCATAAAATAATTAAGCATTCTAGTGGCAATAACACTCAATGCACCTAAGATTAATAAGGGCCACTCAGGTATATAACTCAGTAAACCACGATTCTCAAGACTTGCTAATGCTTGTCTTTTTTTATCCATCTCACGTTTTTGAAGCATCTTCAAATTTAACTCATCCTTAGGATGTTCTAATTGAAGTGCTAAAAATTTAATTTGATCTTGCAGCCCTTTTTTTAAAACGGTCGCATTATTTTTTTTCGTATAGTATTCATCGACCTCATAACGAAAAGTAAAAATCATCGATATTAATATCAAAAAAAAGCATATGAGTCCGACGCCTATTGTTAAAATTCTTTTATGCATAGTATCCCTTTTGCCTCATAACGCATCTAAATATCTATACGCTCAGGGGAAAGAACTTTCTCATATGCTCTTAAAGTATGCGTTTCTTGCTTGATTTCTCCAGAAACGGTGAACGTATACCAAGGATAAGTTATCGTAAAGTCTGTTGGATTAAAATCATGGAATGCCCAAAGCCTCGATGGTTTAAATTGACTGGGTTTTCTCGGATCGTCATTTGCTCTCCCTACAAGTAACGCTAACGCATGTGAATATTCTCTTGCTCTAACATAATTTAAATGTTCTTGATATAACGTATTCGCTATCTCTTGTCCCCAGTACTTTTTGTCAACAATAATATCGCCAAAATAATAAGGCTTTCCTTGATTTAACCCTGTTTCAATTAAATCTGCGCATATTGTCACACCATGAATTAAAGGACAGCCAATACTTATGTCAACTAGCTTATCATCGTGGATAGCAACAAATGCATCAAGCATTTCTCCTGCTGTCATGTAGGCTTCATGGTAACTTTGCTCTTCTATTTCATCGTAAGAGGTAACGCCCCAGCGGCAGAAAAAAACTTTATTTTGACTCAATAAATGCATTAATAACCACCAAACATTATTTTAAACATGCGTGTCTATTTTGAAGTTTACTGTTTTAAGAAAGGCTATCGCAAGCATATTCGAACTCAACTGAAAATCATTAATATTTCCTTAAGTATTAACATGTATAATAAATAAACACAAAGATTCGATATAATTCTTTTGTGGAGGGTAAGTAGCATAATGAATATTCGTCATTTACTCGTAGGTGTTTTAGCCACATCCGGTTTACTTCAATCATCTGCTTCTGCTTTATCCCCAAATAAATTGGATGTACCCTCTCATCCTGATTATCCGATAATCAACGATCTTAGAGCTCGACTTTAGCCATTTATGCGGCTAGCGCAAGCTGGTAAAGCAAGAGGCTCTCGTATTCCCCTTCTATTTTTGGAAGTTCATCATTAACTCACCTTACGCACCGGCCCTTGCGTCATAACTAAAATTCATTAAAATTCACCTCCTGCTTGTAGGGAGGAACAAAGCATGGACATGCTTGATATTTACACTGATTACCTGATCTGCCAAAACTCGACTTTAGCCATTTTCAAGTGAAAGGTTGTCAACGCTGAAAAACTCTTTATCCTACGGTTCGACTAAAAACATCACAGGGAGTGACTGCGTTGACACCGGAGATTATATCAGTAGTAAACTTATTTTCATCTGTTT
>JAHZKG010000067.1 GCA_022600515.1 Gammaproteobacteria bacterium | reverse complement strand
ATTGCTGGTGTAGCTGCATTAGCAGGATTGGCAGGACTCGCTTATTCTCACCAAGATGCACTTTTTGCATTAACTGCATCTACAGTTGCTGAGAGCGTATCTACAGTTGTTGCAAATACATCTAGTGTTATTGCTAATAACACACCTGAAGCGGTTAAGACAGTTGCTCCAGTACTTGGTGCTGCAGGTAACTTTGTAAGCACACTCTTTCAAGGTGTAACTGAGCAATGTCCTGCTGACGCTGCTGAGGCTGCTAAGACTGTTTGCAATATTTTCATCCGGGACGGAGCGACAAGCATGACGTGTAGTTAATTAAGATTGAAGTTTAATCTTAAGTACTATCAAATAACGCAGGTGCAATATGGCCTGCGTTATTTTTTTGTCTGAAATAAAGTGATTTAAATAAGATTTAAGGTCGTGTAACAACCGAGGCGGTCATGCGGGAAACGCAGGTTGGTTTTCCATCTTCGTTATAAAGCTCTACGAGCCAAACCTGTGTGGTGCGGCCTATATGAATAGGGCGTGTTGTGCCTGTAATCAGGCCTGTTTGAACCGGTCGTAGATGATTGGCATTAATTTCAAGACCAACACAATAATATAATGCTTGATCAACCGCGGCATTTGCAGCTGTACTGGCAATCGTTTCAGCCAACACAACATTTGCGCCGCCATGAACAATGCCTAACGGTTGTTTGGTTCGGTCGCTGGCAGGCATGGTGGCTGTTAATGTATTCTCACTTATTGCTGTAAATTGGATGTCAAGCCATGCTGCGAGTGTGTTTTCACTGCGTTTGTTTAACATGTCGGTGGTGATGGGTTGATGCCAAATACTCATGTTTTAGTTAATCCTTGGCTTTTGTGGTGGCCTGGTCACGTTGTTTGAAAATTTTGTCATGCTTTGCTTTTTCTTGTCGTTGTGAGGCGCTCGGTGCATGTTTTGCATCGAAGGCACGTAAAAAGCGGTCGTAAGGGCTGACATAGGCTTTATCGATGTCGGGTGTTTTGCTCATGTGAGTATCTCTTGATTTGATTTGATTAGATATAGATTAGTACAAGGTAGAAATTCTACCGAATTTTAGATAAAGTTGCTATTTATATAAAGGAATTATCTTCATGGTTAAAAAAGCCGAGTTACATGTTCACCTAGAAGGTACGATTACACCCGCGTTAGCACGGGTGCTTGCTAAACGAAATCAGCTAGATTTGCCTGATGGATTAATCTCACAAGATAATACAAAATATTTATTTAATGACTTTCTGCATTTCTTAACTGTATACGATACGTTGGCCGATTTAATTTGTGTGCCGCAAGATTATTATGATCTCACGTTTGATTATTTGGCGCGTAATGCAAAAGATGATGTGCTGTATGTCGAAATGATGTATTCCCCAGAGCATGCAGAAAAAGTATCAGGCATTCCGTCAGCTGAACACCTGGCCGCGATTGGTCAGGCGATTCAAGATGCAGAAGCACAACACGGTATTGTCGGGCGTATTTTAATGACCGGTGTGCGTCACTTTGGTGCTGATGCGGTGACAAAAGTAGCAGAAGAAGCCGTTCAATCAACCTCACCTTATATTGTAGGCTTAGGTCTTGGGGGGGATGAAGCAGGTTTCCCACCTAAGTTATTTGAAAGAGCCTATCGCATAGTAGCAGAAGCAGGCCTTGGCTGCACCGTGCATGCCGGTGAATTTTCGGATGAGAACGGCATGATAGAAGCGCTTGAATATTTGCCGATTCAACGTATAGGACATGGGGTGTATGCCCTGCACGCAAACGAATTAACGGCTTTAATCAAAGAAAGAGGCATCGCGATTGAATCGTGTCCGTCGAGTAATGTGCGCTTGGGATTATTTAATGATTTGTCAGAGCATCCGTTTCCTAAGTTTTTGGAAGCCGGACTTCAAGTGAGCTTAAACTCGGATGATCCGCCCTTTTTTGATACGTTAGTCGGGCGAGAATATGAGCGTGTTCAAGCGGCATATCAATATGATGATGCAACCATGCAAGCCATAACTCAGATGGCACTTGATGCGGCTTTTATAGATGATAAAACCAAAGCGGCATTAAAAAGTAAGGCCGCCGCCTGACACAGGTGAGGCGGGTGATGTTGAATCATCAGTGACTGGTATAGGGACAAACCCTGGGGCTGATTCAACCCGGCCTATCGCGGTGAGTTCTCTCGGGTTTGCCGCGTCAGTGGTTGCGGGTGGGGCAAAGAAACCTTGCTGACTGGTGATGGCCGTTGGTGAGACCCGCTCATCAATGGCTTGTTGTATTTTTTTCTCTAAAAATTCGTCTAATTTTTTATTGATTGTATTCTCGAATGTTTTTTCTAGCGCTTTCTTTAAAATATCTTGTTGGGTCAGTGTGCTGAGGGTTATGCGGTCTCCACGAGACGTATCGAGTAGTTGTTTTTGTAATGACTCAGCGCCTTTGGTGTGAATGCGGGTGAGTATGGTGTTTTTGGTGGTGCCAACCAAGTTTATAAATAAAATAGAGCCAATCATAATCACAGGGCTTGGCGGCAAGAACCCCCAGAGTATGACGCAAATAGAAACTGCAGCAGAGGCAAAAAAATTCACTTTAATTGTTTTTTCTGTTCGTAGTTGGCGTTCTTCTTGGCGAATATAATCTAGTTTTTTTTCAAGTGTTGTCGTTGTTAAAGGCGTGTCGGTTGTATGCTCTAATAGGCGAAAATTAATGAGGCTATGGGTAACACCGATGAGGCTTGATGCGATAAAACAGGTCATGGCAAGGGGCGTGAACACCCCGTTGGCTTGATAACACAGCGCATAAGAAATTAAAGTGAGTGTGGCCGGAAGTGTTCCTGCGGCCCATTTTTGTGTTCGCTTATCGGTTGAACGAAAAATATCGTGATAAATTGAGTGATACGCTTGTAGTGGAATACGCAGGATGGTGTAGACAAACAAAACCAAGGGGATATTTTTTAGTACAGAAAAGGTGCTTTGTAAAAAGGCTGATATAGCGGGTATCATCTTTGCTATGAAGGCTTCAAGCGCGCGCATTTGTTCCGGCATGCTATTGAGAGAAATGCCGCCAAGTGCTGTTGCAAGGGTTGTAATAAATAAAGGAACAGTCCAATTTTTTTGCGGCTTCACTTCTTTGACGAGGTGAAAAAAGTCTTCAAGGTGTCGGTGGCTGTAGTTTTTTTGAGAGAGGACTTTAATCCAATCAAATAATGTATTGGGCTCTTTAATATCTTCAGACACCAGCAGGAGGGTTTTGAGTTTTGCAGCATTTTCTGCTGATAAATGCGCCTCACCGTACATTTTGAGCGCACTTTTACCCCCTTGCCTCTCATCATTGCAGAGGGACTCTAACCGTGCACGTAAAATGCCTCTATCCATGCCATATAGATGATCTTCTAAAATCCTAAACAAGTCATCATTGAGCTGCTCTCGATGGAGTTGAGCGCTAGGAGTGAGTGTGTCAGTCATAAAAATAGGTCCAGAAAGCAATAAATAGAAAAGCCAGATATACTAACGTGTCGTATTATATGCCTTTACTGCTTCGATGTTAAGCAGCTTGTGGGTTTGGTTGTAGTATATCAGCTGCGTTGGGTGTTTCTGGTGGTGTTTTTTTGTCACTAAAGAAGCTGACAGGCTTTAGCGCTGTCGGCGTTTCTGGAGCCGACGTTACTTCAGCGACAGGAAGGGGGGGGGCGAATTTCTCGAGCGTACCGATTTTATCGCGTCTTGCTTCAGGCGTGTCGGTTATGGGCGGGGTAGTGCGTGAGGGCGCTTGTGTAGTGGCCACTTGTTGTGCGCTTGTTTGATGCTGATGATACGCGCTATCAAGTTTTATTTGTAATGCCGCGGCGTCTTGGCTATGAATTTGGTCGAGCGTTTTCTGTGTTGTGAAGCTCCTCAAATTGAGCAAAACAATGGAGCTGACTGCGATTAGAAAGCTTGGGGGAAACAGGCACCACATAATCGCGGTGGTAGATGCAACAACAGAGGCTAAAAGGTTTACACCGATGGTTTTTAGTGTACGTGTGTAGCGTGCTTGTTGTCGGATGGCGTCAAGCTGCTCATCAATCGAGGCGTCAGGACCCAAATTATTTTTTTGGAATGCTGGCAGTTGATATAAGTTAATTAAACTATCACTAAGCCCAACTAAGCTACCTGTGATGGATACAACAACCGCAAGCGGCGTAAACACACCATCGGCAGCATAACATATTGCATAAGACACAAGATTAAGTATAGATGGCAAGCTGTCAGCGATTATTTTCTGAATGCGTTTTCCTGTCGATCGCAAGATATTTTTAGACATAGATTGAACCATTCGAATCGGAATGCTCAGTACTTTAATAATTAAGGCTATCAGTGGAATATTTTTTAAAGCCGACAGTGTATTTTCTAAGAAAGCACCCAGAAGAGGCATTATTTTTTTTTTGATGAATTTATCAATCTCATGCATATGAGCCGGCACAATACGAAAGTAAAGAGCGGTGAGCGCACTGATGAGTGCACTGATGAGCGTTACAATAAATAACGGCATGGCCCAGCTTCTTCTGGGCTTGACGATGAGAAGTAGATCGTAAAAATCTTCAAGATGTCTATGGCCATAATTTTTTTGAGACAGTATTTTAATCCAGTCGAATAACGTATCGGGTTCATCGAATGTTTCGGAGCAGCAGAGCAATGATTTGAGCTTGCGTGCATTGTCTGTGGAGATATGTGCTTTTTTATAGAGTGTTAGCGCATCTTGGTTGTTTTGTTGCGCGTCATTACATAAGCGTTCAAGTTTTTCTTTTAAAATGCTGCGCTTTTCACCATGCAGATGGTCTTCTAAGAGCTGAAAAAGAATGCTTTCAAGCCTTTCTTGATGTAGTTGTGCCGTGGCATTTAGTGTGGATATTGGTGTCTCAGGCATAGAATGTCACACTCCATAAGAAACAAAACAAGCCTGAGTGTATCAAATTTACGCATTAAATGCAAGAATCATCCGTAACTTTTTCATATAACGAGCAACTGGTCCATGCAATATAAATGAGCACAATAGGAAGACACATCATCACAGTAACAAATAACATGAACAGGGTGGAGTGGCTCGCCATGCTATTCCAGAGGGTTAAACTCTGCTCTGGATGCGTGGACGATGGGACGACAAAGGGAAACATGCAAAAGCCAAAGGTAATCATTGCTGCAGTCAGGCTGGTTGCGCTGCATATGAGTGCAAAGAAGGGGGTTCTTTTGACAAGGTAGGCTGCGATGAGTGGCATGCAAACGGCCAGTACAGGCGCAATGATGAGGACAGGCCATCTATAATAGTTTAACAGCCAAGCGTGTGCTTTAGTGAGTACGGTTTGGTCTTCCGGATGAAGGGGGCCATGGTGTGGTGTGGTGAGGGTGTACCCCGTATGAAAGTAAAGCCATACGCCAACAGCAATAAAGAAAAAAACCATAAGAATGGAGGTACTACGAGCTGCATGGCGTGCGCGCTGCTGCAGGTGCCCTTCGGTTTTATTCACTAGGAAAAAAGCAGCATGCATGGTTAACATCAAGAGGGAGAGCATGCCACACCATAGGCCGAGTGGGTTGAGCCGTGCTTGAAGGCTACCTGTATAGATAGGATGAAGGGTTGTGTCCAGATAAAAAGGGAGTCCTTGCAGGATATTACCCATGGTGATGCCCAGCATTAACGTGGGGATAAAAGCACTCAAAAATAAGGCTGAATCCCATAGCTTTCGCCAGGCAGGGCTATCGATTTCTGCCCTATATCTGAAGGCAGCCGGTCGTAATATTAACGCAAACAAGGTGACGAACATCGTGAAATAAAAGCCTGAGCGTGACAGAGAATAGATCATAGGCCAGGCTGTTAAAAGGGCGCTTACGCCGAGAACAAATCCTAGTTGAGTTGCCTCCCAACTGGGGCGCACGCAGTGAATTAAAATGCGACGCTCTATTTGTGAGCAGGTCAGAGAGGGCAGCCAGATAAGTGTTCCTAGGTTAACGCCTTCGAGAACAATAAAGCCGGTCATCATGGCACCTGAGAGTCCCCACCAGAGCAAGCGAAGGGTTTCATAATCAAGGGGAATGGACACGCGTTGCTCCTAATCGGATGAAGATGACTGTGCTGGGAATGATGGACTGTTTAGTTTAACGTGAGCGAACAATAGAATACAATAAGCGGTATGTTGTTTGTTAAATTAATCAAATTAAAATTTAGAGTGCCTTATGCCCCGATCAAAGAGCAGCCAAAAATGGCTCCGAGAACATTTTGATGATGTGTATGTTAAGCAAGCACAGCGTGAAGGCTACCGAAGCCGTGCGGTGTATAAACTAAAAGAATTAGATGAGAAAAAGCAGTTATTAAAGCCTGGCATGAGTGTTGTTGATTTAGGCGCAGCGCCAGGAGGCTGGACGCAATATGTTGCCGAAAAGCTAGGTGCGTGCGGGCAAATTATTGCACTTGATATTTTGCCAATGGACTCGCTGCCGGATGTTGTGGCTATTGAAGGTGATTTTCATGATGACGCGGTATTTAAGCAGCTCATGGATGCTATTCCATCAGAGGGGGTGGATGTGATTTTATCTGATATGGCGCCTAATTTAAGTGGTAATGTTGCGATTGATATTCCACGTGCGATGGCGCTTTCAGAGCTTGCATTTGATTTGGCGTCTAAAATATTAAAGCCAGGAGGAACGTTATTAATTAAAGTGTTTCATGGCGCAAGCTTTGATGCGCTTTTAAAAATGGCGCGGATACAATTTCAGACGGTGATGGTAAAAAAGCCTGCGGCATCGCGTTCGCGGTCACGAGAAACGTATTTGTTGGCGAAAGGCTATGATTTGTAGTACCTTTATGCAAATACGGGGTTGTTTTTGATTGTTTTGATTGATTTTGAATTGTTTGTTCACGTCAAAAAGAGGTTATTATTTTGAATGATATGGTAAAAAACTTATTTCTTTGGCTTATTATAGCGATTATTCTGGTTTCAGTATTCAGTAATTTTGGTGCGCGAAATACAGCGACAGAAAAAATTACGTACAGTCATTTTTTGAAAGAAATTGACCAGGGCGCGATTGCATCTGTTTTAGTGGAAGATGACAAAATTATTCGAGGGGTCACTAAAAACAATCAACGCTTTGTAACCTATCAGCCTATGCATGACGGCGCGTTGCTCGGAGAATTATTAAAAAATAATGTGGCCGTGAGTGGGCAAGAAAAACAACAAGAAAGCTTTTTACTCCATATTTTTATCAATTGGTTCCCAATGCTTTTACTGATTGGTGTGTGGGTGTTTTTTATGCGTCAAATGCAAGGTGGTAGTGGCGGTGGTCGAGGGGCCATGTCGTTTGGTCGCTCAAGAGCGCGATTACTTGATGAAGATCAAGTCAAAGTGACCTTTGCGGATGTAGCCGGTGTTGATGAAGCAAAAGATGAGGTCAAAGAACTGGTTGATTTTTTGAAAGATCCGAGCAAATTTCAAAAATTAGGCGGACGTATTCCTCGTGGTGTGTTGTTGGTGGGTGCGCCAGGCACAGGAAAAACGCTGTTGGCCAAAGCCGTAGCCGGTGAAGCGAAAGTTCCGTTTTTTACAATATCAGGCTCAGATTTTGTTGAAATGTTTGTGGGGGTTGGTGCGTCACGGGTGCGAGATATGTTTGAGCAGGCCAAAAAACAAGCGCCATGCATTATTTTTATTGATGAAATCGATGCGGTCGGTCGTCATCGAGGGGCAGGTTTAGGCGGGGGTCATGATGAGCGTGAGCAAACGTTAAATCAGCTGCTGGTTGAGATGGATGGATTTGAGGGCAATGAAGGCGTGATTGTGATTGCCGCGACCAACCGTCCGGATGTGCTTGATCCTGCCTTGTTAAGGCCTGGACGATTTGACCGTCAAGTGGTTGTGCCTTTGCCCGATATTCGAGGGCGTGAGCATATTTTGCGTGTGCATATGAACAAAGTGCCAGCTGAAAAAGTGGTCGATATTTTGGCCATTGCAAAAGGAACCCCAGGATTTTCTGGTGCTGATTTAGCGAATTTAATCAATGAAGCTGCTTTGTTTGCTGCACGCGCAAACAAACGAAAAGTCGCCATGATTGATTTAGATAAAGCCAAAGATAAAATCATGATGGGTGCCGAGCGGCGTTCGATGGTGATGGATGAGTCTGAGAAAAAATTAACAGCGTTTCATGAAGCAGGCCATGCATTGGTCGGCTTATTGGTCCCTGATCATGACCCGGTTTATAAAGTAACGATTATTCCACGTGGGCGTGCATTGGGTGTTACCATGTTTTTGCCAGAGCAAGACCGCTACAGCAATAGTAAACAGCGTTTAGAAAGTCAGCTTGCTAGTTTGTTTGGCGGACGTGTGGCAGAGGAACTTGTGTTTGGTGAAAAACAGGTCACAACGGGTGCCTCAAACGATATTATGCGTGCCACTGATATTGCACGCAAAATGGTAACGAGCTGGGGATTATCTTCTCTTGGGCCGATGACGTTTGGTGACGAAGAAGAGAATGAAGTGTTTTTAGGGCGCTCCATGTCAAACAATAAAGATATTTCAAATAAAACGGCAGAATTGGTAGATGCTGAAGTTCGCGCAATTATTGAGCGGAATTATAAGCATGCAACCGATATTATATCGAATAATCGCGATAAATTAACGCTGATGGCAGAAGGCTTAATCAAATATGAAACGATTGATGCGAAACAAATCGATGAAATTATGTCTGGTAATCCGCCATCGCCACCAGCTGACTGGGATAAAATGAGTGCGCCACCCACACAAAATAACACGGATGATGATACTGAGCCGAAAAAGAAAAAGCGTGTGAGTGTTAAAAAATCCCCACCTAAACAAGACCCGGCCGATCCTGCGGTTTAACCTAGGTGCCTTAGGTGAATAAAACCAATTTCAAGGCCTGGTGTGCCCTGCCTAAACCTATTTTAGTGGCGCCTCATTATCGAGGCATGCCACTGATGATGGGGATTTTAAATATAACGCCTGATTCGTTTTCAGATGGGGGCTTATTTTTAAAGCAAGACGATGCACTCAAGCAAGCAGATAAAATAATTCATGAAGGCGCGGATGTTTTAGATATTGGTGCCGAATCAACGCGACCGGGTGCAATATCGGTTGATGTTAATCAAGAGCTTGACCGCTTAATTCCTATTATTGAGACACTTGTGTCACGGTATGATATTGCCATTTCAGTGGATACCAGCAAACCTGAGGTGATGGAAGCGGCTGTTTTAGCGGGTGCGGCATGCATCAATGATGTGTTTGCACTGCAAAAAAAAGGGGCCATAGAAATGGCCGCAAAGCTTGGGGTGCCTGTGTGCCTTATGCATATGCACGGTGTGCCAGAGAGTATGCAAGAAAATCTAGATGCACAATTAGAGGATGATGTGGTGCTGCGTGTGCAGGCTTTTTTTGAAGCACGCATTGCTGCTTGTCTTGCGGCAGGGCTTACGGAAGCTCAACTCATATTAGACCCAGGGTTTGGGTTTGGGAAAACAGTGGCTCAAAATTTAAGACTCACCCAACACATTGCTGCGTTTTCGACAAATCACTTACCCCTCTTGCTTGGTGTATCTCGCAAAAGTACGCTAGGTGCTATTTTACAGCGGCCTGTGGAACGTCGTTTAACTGGAGGCGTGGCGCTCTCCGTGTTTGCAGCCCTTCAGGGCGTTGTAATGATTCGAACGCATGACGTGGCTGAAACAAAAAGCGGGCTTAAACTGATTGACGTGATGTTACAAAATAGCTATTTAGATAAGGAAACGGAATGACTCAGCAGCGTAAACACTTTGGGACTGATGGCATTCGAGGTCGTTTAGGATCATCAGATATTACCCCTGAATTTATTTTAAAACTAGGGTGGGCTGTTGGACGTGTTTTATCTAACGGCAGACGAAAGCGTGTTTTGATCGGGAAAGATACACGCGTTTCAGGCTATTTGCTTGAGTCCGCATTGGAAGCAGGGTTATCAGCCGCGGGCGTGGATGTTGCGCTTTTAGGGCCGATGCCGACACCTGCGGTGGCTTATTTAACACAAACGTTTAGGGCAACAGCAGGGATTGTGATCAGTGCTTCGCATAATCCTTTTCATGATAATGGGATTAAGTTTTTTTCAGCAGAGGGCTTTAAATTTCCTGATGAAACCGAGCTTTTGATTGAGGCCGAATTAGATAAACCCATGGATATTGTAAACTCTGAAGATTTAGGAAAGGCCGTGCGAATTGACGATGCGCCAGGGCGTTATATTGAATTTTGTAAAGCAAGCATTCCTTCTTTGACGCGTTTGACGGGCTTAAAACTTGTTGTGGATTGCGCGCATGGCGCAACATACTATGTTGGACCCCATGTATTCTCTGAGCTGGGTGCTGATGTAAAAGTCATTGGTAATAAGCCCAATGGATTTAATATTAATCAGGGCGTAGGATCAACGGCACCAGAAGCCCTGCAAGCCGAAGTATTGGCCTCTGGTGCAGATATAGGCATTGGGCTGGATGGCGATGGTGACCGTATTATTTTGGTTGATGCAGCTGGCCAATTGGTCGATGGCGACCAAATTTTATATATGATTGCAAAAGACAGACAAGAACGAGCGGTGTTAAACGGCGGCGTTGTTGGGACGCTTATGAGCAATTATGGATTAGAAAAAGCATTGCATGCAAAAGATATTCCTTTTTTTCGCTCAAACGTAGGCGATCGTTATGTGTTAGAAGCGCTGCATGAAAAGCAGTGGCGTATTGGTGGTGAGCCGTCAGGGCATGTTGTGTGTTTAGATAAAACAACCACAGGCGATGGCATTGTGGCGGCATTGCAAGTGCTTGCAATGATGGTCAGAACAAACAAACCGCTAGATGCTTTGTGTGAGGGCATGACGCGGGTGCCACAATCACTGCTTAATATTCAAACAGAAAAAGCAGCATCACTGGTCCGTCATGCAAATGTTAAACAGCAGCTTGACGCACTTAACCTGCGTCTTCATGGTGAAGGACGGGCATTATTGCGTCCATCTGGCACCGAACCTGTTTTACGTATTATGGTGGAAGGATCTGATTCAGATACAGTCAGCCGTGAAGCCACGCAATTGCATGCTGATATACAGCAAATTGAAAGTACGCTTTAGAAGGATAAGCATATGAGACAGCAGTTGGTTATGGGTAATTGGAAAATGAATGGAAGTCGTGCATCTATTCGGGTATTACTGGATGAAATGGTGCGAGATTGTCCTGTCGCAAGCACGGCAGCAGCTGAGGTGGTTGTGTTTCCACCTGCAATTTATATTCCTGAGGTGTCTGACTATTTAAAAAAATCGGCTATTAAATGGGGTGCACAAACGGTCTATCATGAGAATTCAGGCGCTTATACAGGCGAGCTTTCAGCCCCTATGTTGAAAGAATATGGATGTACATATGTGTTGGTCGGGCACTCAGAGCGTCGTACTTTATTCAATGAAAATGAAAAATGTGTCGCGAAGAAATTCCACCGGGTGAAAGAACATGATATGATACCTGTTCTTTGCGTAGGTGAGACTGCAGCAGAGCGTGACCAAGGCCTGACATTGTCAGTTTTAGAAACGCAGTTGCAAGCCATTTTTCGCGATGGTCCGGGTGATTTTGACGGATGTGTTGTTGCTTATGAGCCTGTTTGGGCTATTGGAACAGGGCAAACGGCAACACCAGACGATGCAGCAAAGGTTCAGGCAAGTATTCGAGCATTGATTGCGAAGCATGCACCTGAACGTGCGGACACGCTACCGATTGTGTATGGTGGGAGTGTGAATGAAAAGACGGCAGCAGCGTTATTTGCTATGCCTGATATTGATGGCGGATTAGTGGGCGGTGCTTCACTGAACGCAAAACAGTTTTTGGATATAGTGACATGTATCAAGTGTTTTTAGTGTGTCATGTGTTGATAGCAGCCACCTTAATTGGTTTGGTGCTGATACAACATGGGAAAGGTGCTGATGTTGGCGCGGCTTTTGGCTCGGGTGCCTCCGGGACCGTGTTTGGGAGTCAGGGGGTTGGGAGCTTCTTGTTTAAAGTAACAGGGAGCCTTGCGTTGGCTTTTTTTGTGACGAGTGTTTCGCTATCTTCAATGGTAGCAAGCCAGTATCATCAAGCCAATCAACTGCTCATGCCACAAACCAGTAAAGCACCAAGTTCTGACATTCCTATTCCAAAGGATTCAGGGCAACAATAACGATTTACCGAAGTGGTGGAATTGGTAGACACGCCGTCTTGAGGGGGCGGTGGCGCAAGCCGTGCCGGTTCGAGTCCGGCCTTCGGTACCAAATGGGCAAAATAATATGATGCTATCACAGTATTTACCGGTGTTGGTTTTTATCTTGATTGCGCTTGTTCTAGGCGGGGCCTTGCTGGGTGTAGGGTCGCTTCTTTCAGTGCATCGTCCTGATGCGGTGAAGAATGCGCCGTATGAATGTGGGTTTCCTGCATTTGAGAATGCTCGTATTCCATTCGATGTCCGTTTTTATTTGGTCGCTTTATTATTTATTATTTTTGATTTGGAAACCGCTTTTTTCTTTCCTTGGGCTTTAGTCCTTCGGCAGCTTGGATGGTTTGGTTTCTTAGCCATGATGTTGTTTTTAGGCTTGCTCGTAATTGGTTTTATTTATGAGTGGAAACGCGGTGCTTTAGAGTGGGAGTGAGGCTTTTTCATGACGGCAAGTGAATTAAAAAAACAAGGGTTTTTAACCACAACGGTTGAGAAATTAGGTACCTGGGCTCAAAGTGGCTCTATGTGGCCTATGACATTTGGCCTTGCTTGTTGTGCAGTTGAAATGATGCATGCGGGTGCTGCGCGATATGATTTAGACCGCTTTGGGGTTATTTTTCGCCCTAGCCCCCGACAATCAGATGTCATGATAATCGCGGGCACATTATGTAATAAAATGGCCCCGGCCTTAAGGCGCGTTTACGACCAAATGTCCGAACCGCGCTGGGTTATTTCAATGGGCTCCTGTGCGAATGGTGGCGGATATTATCATTATTCTTATTCGGTTGTTCGTGGTTCTGATCGTATTGTTCCCGTTGATATCTATGTGCCAGGTTGCCCACCTACAGCAGAGGCTTTATTGTATGGGATAATTCAATTGCAAAACAAAGTTAAACATAAAAAAATAATTGAGGCTTAATCATAACAGCCACGGGTATAGTTAACATGACAAAACAAAAAACATTGCATGATGCGTTGCGCGCGCGTTGGGGTGCTTCTGGATGCGATATAACCGAAGCATTTGGTGAGCTCACAGCAATCATTGATAGCAGTGCACTCTTGCCTGTCATGGCAGAGTTACGGGACCACCCTGACTTTGCATTTGATATGCTCATCGATGTGTGTGGCGTGGATTATTTGCACTACGGACTCGCTGAATGGGAAACTGATGCGGCAAGCGCAACAGGTTTTTCGCGAGCAGTTGACGCAACATTTCAAGAAGTACATCAAGAAAAACAAGCGCATCCAGCGCGTTTTGCGGTGGTCTATCATCTATTGTCTATTGCGAAAAATCAGCGATTGCGAGTTAAAGTGTATCTTGATGAAGCGCTTCCCGTCGTGGCATCCATTATTTCTATTTGGCAAAGTGCCGATTGGTTTGAACGTGAAGCCTATGACATGTTTGGTATTTTATTTGAAGGTCATCCTGACTTAAGGCGTGTGTTGACAGATTATGGCTTTATAGGCCATCCATTTAGAAAAGATTTTCCAGTGAGTGGACATGTTGAGATGCGTTACGATGCAACCGTTGGAAAAGTTATTTATGAACCGGTTGAGATTGAACCACGAACCTTAGTGCCTAAAGTGATTCGTTCCACACAAAAAGGAGCTAAGTCATGATGGAATTACAGCAATACACCTTAAATTTTGGCCCGCAGCACCCCGCAGCCCATGGTGTATTACGATTAGTCTTAGAGCTTGAGGGTGAAACCATTCTGCGAGCCGATCCACATGTAGGTCTGTTGCATCGTGGAACAGAAAAGTTAGTTGAAACAAAGCCCTATAATCAAAGCATTGGCTATATGGACCGCCTCGATTATGTCTCGATGATGTGCAATGAGCATGCGTATGTGCGGTCAATTGAGCAAATGCTCGGGGTTGAGGCGCCCATTCGAGCGCAGTATATCCGAACCCTGTTTGATGAAGTCACGCGTATTTTAAATCATTTATTATGGCTGGGTGCAACGGCACTGGATATCGGTGCAATGACGGTTTTTTTATATGCTTTTCGAGAGAGGGAAGATTTGTTTGACTGCTACGAGGCCGTATCTGGCGCAAGAATGCATGCAACGTACTACCGACCTGGTGGCGTGGCACGTGATTTGCCCGATACAATGCCACAATACAAACCCTCACGCTGGCACACTGAGCGTGAAGTTGCTGTCATGAACGAGCATCGCGAAGGCAGCTTACTTGATTTTTTGGAAGCCTTTACAGCGCGTTTTCCAGGCTATGTCGATGAATATGAGACGCTTTTAACTGATAACCGTATTTGGAAGCAACGAACCGTTGATATTGGGGTTGTTTCACCTGAAGATGCCGTGCGACTCGGATTTAGTGGGCCTATGTTGCGTGCCTCAGGGGTTGCATGGGATTTACGAAAAAAACAAACCTATGCTGCTTATGAACACGTTGATTTTGATATTCCCGTCGGCAAGCATGGCGATTGTTACGATCGTTATCTTGTACGCATTGAAGAAATGCGTCAATCGAATGCGATTATTAAGCAATGTATTACTTGGCTTCGTAATAATCCAGGGCCTATTAAGCTTGACGACCATAAAATCACGCCACCATCACGTGAAAGCATGAAGCATGATATGGAAGCCTTAATTCATCATTTTAAACTCTTCACAGAAGGATTTTCTTTGCCTGAAGGCGAAGTCTATAGCGCTGTAGAAGCACCTAAAGGTGAATTTGGTATTTATTTAATTTCAGATGGCGCAAACAAGCCGTATCGAATGAAAATTCGTGCACCAGGGTTTTCGCATTTGGCAAGCTTTAATGAAATGGCCAAAGGACATATGCTGGCAGATGGTGTTGCCATTTTAGCGAGTCAAGACATTGTTTTTGGGGAGATTGACCGATGAGTAAATCCGAATTAATGCGTCAGTTTGTCTCTGAAAAAGCAATTAAAGAAATCGATAGCTGGATTAAAAAATATCCGGCAGATCAAAAGCAATCAGCCGTTATGCAAGCACTGATGCTGGTTCAAGAAGCATTAGGTTATCTAACAGAACCTGCTATGGATGCCGTTGCTGCATATCTTGAGATGCCAGCTGTTGCTGTTTATGAAATGGCTTCGTTTTACAGTATGTACCGCGCTAAACCTGCCGGACGGCATATGATCAATGTCTGTACGACTATCACGTGTCGATTAAAAGGTGCACCGATTGTTGTTGATGCATTACAAAAAAAATTGGGTGTTACCGAAGGTGAAACAACAAAAGACGGGCGATTTACCTTGTGTTCAGTTGAATGTTTAGGTGCGTGTGTGAATGCGCCCATGATGCAAGTGGATAAAAATTATCATGAAAACCTAACGGTAGATACGCTGGATAGTGTGTTGGCTGAATACCCATAAATAAAGAGGCCTTGACTGTGGTTACATTTAATCAAGTATGTTATCGAACCTTAGATCTAAAAGACCCTGCTTCGCTGGCAACCTATGAAAGCATCGGCGGCTATCAGGTATGGCGTCGTATTTTAGCGGAACAAACACCAGCAGCAGAGATTATTGAAATATTAAAGCATTCAGCTTTGCGTGGGCGGGGAGGCGCTGGTTTTCCAACAGGTTTGAAATGGAGCTTTATGAACCGTAATTTGCCGGTTCAGAAGTATGTGGTATGTAATTCAGATGAAGGGGAGCCGGGCACCTGTAAAGACCGCGATATCTTACGTTATAACCCACATCAGCTCATCGAAGGCATGGCGATTGCTGGGTATGTGATAGGAGCAACCGTTGGTTATAATTATATTCGAGGCGAATTTTGGGAGCCTTATGAGTGTATGGAAGCAGCACTGAAAGAAGCCTATGCAGCCGGTTTGCTTGGTAAGAATATTCTAGATTCAGGCCTTGATTTTGATTTATATAATCATTTAGGTGCCGGCGCTTATATTTGTGGTGAAGAGACAGCACTTTTAAACTCACTAGAAGGCAAAAAAGGTCAGCCACGATTTAAACCGCCGTTTCCGGCTAATTATGGACTTTATGGTCAGCCAACGACGGTTAATAATACAGAAACCTTTGCGTCAGTTCCCGTTATTTTAGACAAAGGCGGTGATTGGTTCTTGAATTTAGGTAAACCCAATAATGGCGGTACCAAATGCTTTAGTGTCAGTGGGCATGTGAAAAAACCGTTAAATATCGAAATTCCACTGGGCACACCGTTTAAGACACTGTTAGCGCTTGCGGGCGGTTTAGAAGATGGCCGACGATTAAAAGCGGTGATTCCGGGGGGGACCTCAATGCGGATTTTACCTGGTGATGTCATGATGGGGCTGGATATGGATTACGACAGCATTCAGAAAGCAGGATCAGGGCTAGGCTCAGGCGCGGTTATTATTATGGATGACACGACATGTATGGTCGATACGTTGTATCGTGTGTCGCATTTTTATATGGAAGAGTCGTGTGGGCAATGTACACCATGTCGTGAAGGAACAGGTTGGATAGTGCGTCTCTTGGGCCGGATTAAGTCGGGTCAAGGCAAACCAGGTGATATTGAAAAATTAGTGAACGTTGCAGATAGTATCGAAGGCCGTACAATTTGCGCCTTTGGTGAAGCCGCAGCGTGGCCGGTTCAAAGTTTTGTAAAGCAGTTTTATTCAGAATTTGACTATTTTATTAAGCATAAACATTCGAGTGTGGCGGTTTAATCATGGCAACCATTGAAATTGACGGCAAGTCATTTGACGTTGAAAACGGAAAGATGATTATTGAAGTGGCAGATGATGCGGGAATTCATATTCCGCGATTTTGTTACCATAAAAAACTATCGGTTGCGGCGAATTGCCGTATGTGTTTGGTTGAAGTGGCAAACTCAAAAAAAACACTCCCCGCATGTGCGACTCCGATTACAGATGGCATGAAAGTGTTCACACAATCAGAAGCGGCGCGTCGCTCGCAAGAAATTGTGATGGAGTTTTTGCTTATTAATCATCCGTTAGATTGCCCTGTTTGCGATCAGGGTGGTCAGTGTGAATTACAAGATGTATCGATGGCATTTGGTGCGGACTCATCTGAGTATGCCGAACCTAAGCGTGTGGCCCAAGATGATGATTTAGGCGCACTTGTTTCGACCGAAATGACCCGTTGTATTCAATGTACGCGCTGTGTGCGTTTTGGCGAAGAAATTGCAGGGCTTCAAGAGCTAGGAGGGATGGGGCGTGGTGAAAATATGCAAATTGGCACCTATATCGAGCATAGCTTAACATCTGAAGTCTCAGCGAATATTATTGATTTGTGCCCGGTAGGGGCTTTGACCGAGAAACCATCTCGTTTTACAGCGCGGGCCTGGGAAATGACACAGCACGCAAGTATTGCAGCACATGATTGTTTAGGCTCACATATTTTTTACCATACGCGTCGTAATCAAGTGATGCGAACGGTGCCTAAAGAGCAGGATGCGCTCAATGAAACGTGGCTGTCGGACCGAGACAGATTTGCCTACCTTGGTTTAAATCAAAAAGATGGGCGCATAACTCAGCCTATGATTAAACGCGATGGGCAGTGGGACGTGGTGGATTGGCAAACCGCGTTAACCTTTGCTGCAAAAGGCTTGAGTCGTGTGATTGAAGCACATGGTCCTGAGCAGTGTGCGGCATTTTCTCATCCGTCCTCAACGCTTGAAGAAATGTATTTGTTACAGCAATTGATGCGTGCTGTTGGTGTCAATAATCTGGATCATCGTGTGCATGCGACAGATCATCGCGATCAAGCACTTCAGTCCATGACACCAAGTAGTTCGTTGCCTTATCGTGCGCTTGAAGAACAAAAAACTGTGTTATTGCTGGGATGTGATGTACTGCGTGAGGTGCCTTTAGCGGGGGTACGTCTTCGAAAAGCACAACACAATGGTGCTGCAGTGTATGCGATGAATCCGGTTGATTATGATTTAAATATGCCGGTGACAGAAGCAATAATAGCCTCGCCAGATGATATGCCAGGGCAGCTTACTGCATTATTAGCGTTGCTTGAGGATAAAAAAGCAGCCGTTCAATTACCGGATGCATTAAAACAATTGCTACCAGCCTCGCAAACCAAGGATGAGCAAATTCAAGCCCTGGCTAAAGCGATTAAACAGCCGAATGCTGTGATTGTGACCGGTGAATTATTTGAAAATCATCCTGAAGCTGCTGTATTACGTAGTTTGGTTCTATGGATATGTACTGTGAGTGGGGCAACGCATGTACGCTTAACCACGGGCGCTAATAGCGCAGGCGCATGGCTTGCGGGCATGTTGCCACATCGTTTGCCTTTGGGTAAAGCATTAGAAGCCCCAGGGCTTTCAATGCAAGATGCATTACAGGCAAAGTTAAAAGCGTATGTTTTATTAGGCCTTGACCCAAGCTTAGATATTGCGAATCCAGCACATGCGCGACAAGCCATGCTTGCGGCGGAATTTGTTATTTCTTTGACCGGCTATCAAACAGATGCGATGTTAGAGTGTGCGGATGTGCTGCTGCCCATGGCACTGCCTGGGGAAACATCGGGAACTTATATTAATATTGATAATACATGGCAGACGGTGACAGGCGCTGTTTCACCACAAGGTGAGGCACGTCCAGCATGGAAAATTTTACGTGTGCTTGGTAATACATTGCAGTGCAAAGATTTTGAATATACCTCAACAGAAGATGTTTTAACCCGTATTAAAACAGATCTTGCCTTGGTTGATGGCCCTGCGTTAAGTTGTTTTTATCCAGAGGCATTACCTGCTGTGAATAAGCGCTTGGTTCGTGTCGGAGAGTGGCCGCTTTATCGCGTAGATGCGGTGGTGCGGCATGCACATGCGTTGCAAGCAAGTGCAGCGGCAGATAAAGCTGTTATTCGCATGCATCCGACAACGGCAGATGCGTTTAAATTAGATGAAGCAGCTACTGTATCTCAAGGTGATATTGAGATAACATTGCCGTTGGTATGTGATGCACGCATTGCACCGGGTGTGGTGTGGGTGGCATGTGCCATGCTGGAAACGGTTGACTTAGGCCATGCCTTTTCTTCCATAATGATTAAGCCCTAATTTAGGATAAACCATGTTACGGGATGTTAGCCTACTTTTATGGATCATTATTAAGATCCTTGTGATTGTGTTACCGCTTTTAAT
>JAHZKG010000066.1 GCA_022600515.1 Gammaproteobacteria bacterium | reverse complement strand
CTGATAAACCTAAAACTTCTGCTGGAATATTAATTGACTGCTTGGGTTTCTTGTCCATAATGGAAGCATCTAGCCGATGACCGGTGAGTGGAATAGATTGTACTAAATAAGAGCTTCAACGCAAAGACGCCAAGAGCCAAAAAATCATCCGCGGTTTTGAGCTGTTTTTGAAATTCACAGACGCGTCCAATCGTTTCATGAAAGCTTTTTTTGTCTGAACTATTACCATTCAACGGCTCCATCCAAATAGGAAGATTAGCCGCGCCACTCATAGTTAGCGACATCATGACTTGTTTTAAATCAGGACGATGAGCTTTAGAATAACCATGCGTTACTTCAACCATCTCTTCGCTGCCATTATCAGCATATTCACCATGTAAAACAAAACTCGCGCTATCGAGAAGGGCTTTAGGTCTGAGCATGCCTTGTTCCATTGCTATTTCAAAGGCCACCTCACCAAATAATTTACTTGAGCCGTAGTCTGCTATTTCATCTAAAGCCTTACCTAATGCATGTTCATTAAAATCTTTAGCACAGACGTCTTCTTCAAATAAGCATTCCATCGCCTTGCTTTGAAAGAATTACGGCGTTAAATACAAGCGTCGGTTAGTAAAGCCAAGACCATTAATGATCATTGCAACAGTCGCCAAGCCTGGATGAATTTTACGTCGTGAGTCTTTACTGCCAATGCGGAGATTGATTTTTTGCAATCATTAAATCTCGAGTAACTGCTGCAACTAAACCATGGTGCTCAATTACTTCGGTTGATAACTCTGTTGTTCTAACCAGTTGCATCCTGCATTCCTTGTTATAAAAAAACACAAAGATAACAGATCTAAAATTAATGGACTAGATGCTCAAATATTTCGCGTGAATGTCGCAATAATATATCGGTAATCATTAAACGGAGCAAGGGGTTACACAAAAAAAAGGAGGGCTAATGGAAACACGTGATGCAAAAGCAAGTGATGCACATGGATTAATCTTATTATTATCTCAAATTTGATATGACTTAAATATAGAAAAAATCGAAGCACGCATTAAGGCGTTTAATAGCAAGCATCATCGGTTGGTTGTGACTGAAGAGGCAAATCAAGTGATTGCTTTTGGATGTTACGAACAATTAAGATTAACCGGTAGTTGTTGCCATATTGATACCTTGATGGTTGATGCCAATCATCGTGGATGAGGCCTTGGTAAGCAGTTGGTAGTATTAGCCGAGCACTATGCAAGCACACATGGCGCCAAAACGATTGAATTAATTAGCGCCAATCATAGAAAAAAAGATGGGACACATGCGTTTTATCAATCATTGGCATATCAAAATCATATTGCTTTAGATTGCGCCTACTTTGCAAAAGAAAATTTAAGCTAATCTTTCGTTTAATTATGACTGTGATAAACTCAGGTTATCTTATTTTGAATGCATCTGAAGGCTAAATTTATCATGTTGGAAAGTGACCGTTTAATTAGCTTGGATGCGCGGCCTGAAGAAGTTTTAATTGATAGAGCCATTCGGCCGTTGAGCTTAAAAGAGTACGTTGGGCAAGATGATGTGTGCTCTCAAATGAAAATTTTTATTGATGCCGCACGTAAGCGACAAGAAGCGCTTGATCACGTCCTTATTTTTGGGCCGCCAGGGCTCGGAAAAACAACGCTTGCTAATATTATTTCACATGAACTAGGCGTTAATTTGCGTCAAACATCAGGACCTGTGTTAGAGCGTGCTGGCGATGTAGCCGCTATTTTGACTAACCTTCAAGAAAACGATGTGCTATTTATTGATGAAATTCATCGCTTAAGTTCAGTGGTTGAAGAAATTTTATATCCCGCAATGGAAGACTATAAGCTCGATATTATGATAGGCGAGGGGCCTTCTGCGCGATCGATTAAATTAGAATTACCACCTTTTACTTTGGTCGGGGCCACAACACGAGCAGGTGCTTTGACATCACCACTACGAGACCGATTTGGTATAGTGCAGCGGCTAGAATTTTATAGTGTTGATGCGTTAAAATCTATCGTAAAACGTTCAGCCGATTTACAGCAGTTAGCAACTGAGCCTGAGGGTGTGTTTGAAATTGCAAGACGTGCGCGAGGAACACCACGGATAGCCAATCGATTATTGCGTCGTGTGCGAGATTATGCGGAAGTGACGGGCGATGGGACCATTACTCAAAAAATAGCTGCATTTGCTTTAGAAAAACTAAAGGTGGATGAGCACGGATTTGATCTCATGGATAAAAAATTATTATTGGCCGTAATTGAGCGTTTTAATGGTGGCCCTGTTGGGGTTGAAAGTATGGCAGCAGCCATTGGTGAAGAAAGAACAACCATTGAAGATGTGATTGAGCCTTATTTGATTCAACAAGGATTTTTAATGCGAACACCCAGAGGGCGTACAGCAACGCCTTTGGCGTATCAGCATTTTGGGATGTCTGTTATTGAGCCATAAACATTAACTAATCAATCAATTAATTACTAATTAATTACTTAATAGAGGTATTTGAACAATGCAAGATGCAACGGTATTGAGTTATTTTATGGGGGCCGGTGGGGTCGTGAAAGTCGTGATGTGTATTTTATTGATAGCATCCCTTATATCATGGACTTTAATTTTTCAGCGTGCTTGGTATTTTAAACAAAAGCGCGCAGATTACGAAGGATTTAAAGCGCGATTTTTAGGGTGCTCTGATTTAAGTGCTCTGTACAATGAAATGGATACAAATGTTGAAGACCGTACAGGCTTGGCGGCTATTTTTTATGAGGGATTCAAAGAGTTTTTGCATGAAAAATCAGCAGGTGCAGTTGCACTTGAGCCTATCCAGCGCGTGATGCAAATTTGTCATGCCAAAGAAGAAGAGGTGCTTGAAGAGCATCTGCCTTGGTTTGCATCCGTTGGTTCGATTTCGCCTTATATTGGGTTGTTTGGAACGGTTTGGGGGATTATGACATCGTTTCAAGCGCTAGGTCAGGCCCAGCAAGCGACCATTGCTATGGTTGCACCTGGTATTTCAGAGGCGCTGGTTGCAACGGCATTGGGTTTATTTACCGCTATTCCAGCCGTCATTGCATTTAACCGTTATGGAACACGGGCATCAAATTTGTTAGATAAATACGATGTATTTCAAGAAGAATTGTTGGCTTTAATTGCCCGACAACCCACAAAGCTTTCTTAAGAAGAGGCGTAAAGACATGAGTAGGTTGCGTTTAAAAAAGAAATCGCACGTAAAAAAAGGCCCGATGGCCGATATTAATGTAGTGCCCTATATTGATGTCATGCTGGTATTATTGGTTATTTTTATGATTACAGCGCCTATGTTAACACAAGGTGTAACGGTTGAATTGCCACAAGCACTGAGTGAGTCATTGAAATCAAGCAACCGTGAGCCAGTGATTGTATCGGTTGATAAGCAAGGCCAATATTTTTTGAATATTAGTAACACACCCAATATACCGCTGGAGTCTCATGATCTCATGGTACGCGTGGCAGCAGAAATTGAACTGTCTCGGCAAAGCAAAGAGCCGCTCCATGTGTTAGTGAAAGGCGATACAGGTGTTCCTTATGGTAAAGTGGTTCATGCGATGGGCATTTTAAAAGAAGCGGGCGCTGAACAAGTGGGCTTATTAACCGACGCAGCTCAAAATACTAAACGAGGTGCCAGCGCGTGAAATTTAACAAAACCTATCAAATAGCGATGTTTGCAGCTGTATTTGCTCATGTGAGTTTAGCGCTTTTATTTATGATTCATCCAAGCAACACGCGTCCGGTATTTGAGCGTGAGGCGCGCCATGAAGCGCGCGTACCTCAGCCTGACATTGTGAAAGCTGTGAGTGTGAATACAAAAGAAGTCACGGCCGTGGTTCAGCAATTAAAAGCTGAACGCGCAGCAAAAGAAAAAGCAGTGCTTAAACAACAAAGAAAATTAGCCGCCGAAGCAGATGCTTTAAAAGCGCGCCGAGTAAAAGAGCAGCGTAAATTAAACCAATTGCGTGCGGACAATGCTCGCGCTGCAGAAAAACGTAAACAAGCAGCACGCGCCGATCAAAAGCGTTTAGAGCAGATTCAAAAGCAAAAGCAAATAGAAGCGCATCAACTTGATGTGCTTAAAAAAGAACAAATTGCATTGAAAAAACAGCAAGAAGACAGCAAAGCACGTGCAGCCGAGCAAGCAAGGCTTGAAAAAGCACGCATTGAAGCAGCGAATCGCGCACGTATGTCAGGTGTTGTTGATAAATATAAAGCGCTTATTTTAGGCGCTATTGGGCAGCAATGGATTTTGCCTGAACGTGTTAATACGGAGCTCTCTAGCCGCTTTAAAATTAAATTAGCACCCAATGGAGCGGTACTTGATGTACAGTTAACGCGAAGTAGTGGCGATACCGTACTCGATCGTTCAGCGCAGGCCGCTATTTATAAAGCATCGCCACTGCCTATTCCGAGCGAACCTGAAATGTTTAATGTATTTCGTGAGATAACACTTACGGTACGACCTGAAAATGTAAGGGGGTAAAACCACATGCGTCGTTTATTTTTGCTTGGTTTGGTTTTTGTATCAACCATAACGTTTGCACTTGATTTAGAACTAACAGAAGGTGTTAATCGAGCCTTTCCCATGGGAATTGATGGGTTTGGAAACAGTCAAACTGCACGTGACTTATCGGCTGTGATTGATGGTGATTTAAGGCTCTCGGGCCAGTTTAAATTGATTCCAGCACCGCGTGTTGCAGATGGTAAAGCGCCCCTGAGCCTATGGAAACAAGTCGGCGCGGATAGTGTCTTATTCGGTCAAGTTACAGCGCTTGAGCACGGGCGTTATGCTGTACATGTTGAGCTGCTCGATGTGGCGGCAAGAGGCCGCTCCTTAATTTTAAAAGATTATGAGATTACTAAAAGTGAGTTGCATGCCTTAGCACATCATATCAGTGATGAAGTGTATCAAGAGCTGACAGGCATTAAAGGCGTTTTTTCAACCCGAATTGCTTACGTATTTGTTAAGTTTGATGGAAAAAAACGAACGTACTCTCTTGAAGTAGCAGACATGGATGGAAAAAACCCACAGACATTATTGACCTCAACGGCTCCTATTATGTCACCTGCTTGGTCGCCTGATGGCCGACAAATTGCCTATGTTTCTTTTGAGAAAAAACGCGCACAAGTATTTCTTATTTCAGTTGAAACAGCAAAACGACGTTTAATTAGTGATTTTGAAGGTATCAATGGCGCACCTGCTTGGTCTCCTGATGGCAAAGAATTAACGGTCGTGCTGTCAAAAAGTGGGGCAGCTAAGCTATATAAAATTAATTTAAGTACAGGGGCAATGAAACAGCTGACCTTTGGTATGTCAATTGATACGGAGCCACGTTATGCGCCAGATGGACGGTCACTTATTTTCACTTCAGGACGAGGGGGTGCACCCCAAGTCTACCGCTTAGATTTAGCGGATGGCGGCGTGAGTCGCCTAACATTTGAAGGCAATTATAATGCGCGACCATCGTATACACCAGATCAAAAACATTTGGTCATGCTCCATCGAGAAGACAAGCAGTTTAATATCGCCACCCAATCGTTGGATACAGGACGCTACATGATTTTAACGGATTCAGATACAGATGAGTCGCCATCTGTTTCACCTAATGGACATTTTGTGATTTATGCCACTCAGTATGAAGGACGTGGCATGCTAGGCCTGGTCTCGCTAGATGGCTCGGTTAAAATGCTTTATCCTGCACGGGATGGGGATATTCAAGAGCCTGCGTGGTCACCTTTCTTCGGATGAAAAAATGGTGTGTGGGGAGCTGCTGTTGCCTGTTAGCCTCCTCACTGTTTGCTTGGAATGCAGAGGGCCATCGACTGGTTGCACAGATTGCCTTGGATTACATGACACCAGCGGCTAAAGCACGCTTTCAAGTCGCACATCCATTATTAGATAAATCTAGCAATACCCCCTCCTCTTTTACTGAAGCTGCTGTGTGGTTTGATACTTTGCGTGGTATGGGCTTTGGCTTGGAGGGGATGCACTACGTAGATATACCGGTTATTATGCCTGGTTTTAGCGCCGATGAACCCTTAGAAATTAAACCACTGAATGGTTTAATGGCTTATAACGGCGCGCGCCAGACACTGCTGTTGGGAGATAAAAGCACGCTAGAGCAAATCATAGTACTGCGTATTTTATTACATGTCATAGCCGATTTGCATCAGCCACTACATGCAGCAACCCGTCGCACAGAAAACAACCCAAATGGCGACGCGGGAGGCAATAAAACACGCTTACCGTATAATCAGATTTCTCGTAATCTACATACCTATTGGGACAAAGCCGGCGGTTTTTTATCGCATGAAATCTCTATTCAGATGCGCGCACACATGCTTGAAAAAAAATGGCCTTGTGATGTAGAGCATGCTGATAAAAATCCAGTGCATTGGCTAGCCGAATCACATGGTATTGCTGAACAAAAAGCCTATGGTTTTAAACATCAAAAACATTTAGATGCTGACTATCAAGCCATGGTGTATGACATATCTCAAAGACGATTGGCTACGGCAGGCTGCCGATTAGCTGGCGTTTTAAATGAAATTGAAGTATATGGCTTCCCTTGGATTGGATAGCATTTAGCATAGGCGTAATGCGATATGGCTATAATAATACAGCTGCCTATAATATCGGATACGTAGTGCCAACCTAATAAAACACACGAAATACAAATGAGTATATTGCCAGCTAAAAGCAGAGAAAAAACAATAGGCCACTCAAGAAAAATAAAAGCAGAAAACCAAGCCCAAATCACATGAAATGAAGGAAAAGAAATGAGCCCGCCATCTGCGGTAGATGGTGAAATATAAGTATGTATCTCATTAAATTTTAACCCGGTTGCATAGTGTGAACTCGTAAAATAAGGACTCAGAATCATGCTGGCAGGGGCTGTGGTCGGAAAGAAAAAGTAAAGCGTATACCCAATTGCAGCGGAGGTTAACACCAAAAAACAGAGCTCATGTATTTTTTTAAAGTATCCAAATAAAATCAATATAACAGGAAAGTAAGAAATCTCTTCAGACAAACAAGTATATGCAGTGGCCATGATCTGATGAAAAAGAGGGTGATCCCCGCTCCATTGAAGCAGTTTTATGAGATTGATATGCATCGATTTATCCCAGCTTAAAACCAAAGCATCAATAGGAGGAAAAGGCGTATATTGAATGGCCGAGCAGCCAATAATTATCAGCAGCATTGTTAATAACAAATAGAAGGTATAACGCAACCTTTCTGTCAGAGCGGTTTGCTTATGCCATTGAAGACGACATCCAAGATAAGTAAAGCCTACAATAAGAATGATTTGAATGGTGTTATTAGGTAAATAAGAGTTTCCAGGGTAGTGCAAATAGCTTGCATTGATAAGCATAATCGTAGCTGAGCATGTCAAAAACCAAAAGACAAGTATCGTTAAGAAGCGGTGGTTTGTGAATGCCCAACGCGCGAATTTCACACAAGACTGCCTTCGGCTTCTTGTTTCTTGATGGCAAGATACACTTCTTCGCGATGCACTTTAATGCTACGTGGTGCATCAACCCCAAATTTAATATGGCCGTGTTCCTGTGTTTTAAAAGCAACAACACGCACCACTTCATTGTTAACTGTAAGAACTAAGGGTTCTTCAAAGTCGACTGTTACTATATCCATCGAAAACCTCTTTATTTTTTAACAATTTATAACTTTTTTTCAAAATAAAATCAAATAAATTTTTAAAAAAACAGGCAGATATGGTGTGTTTCGTGTACGATAAATTGAGTGCTTTTAACGTCAGTAATCTCAAATAAGGATGGCTATGATCCCGGTGATGGTGGCAGGAGCAGGTAAAATTGGTCGTTTAATTTCCTGTCTTCTAGCAGACACAAAAACATATGACGTGTATCTAGCTGACTGTGATTTTAGTGCGCCAGACACGCAGCAGTTACTAAAAAAAATGCCAGCCTTAAAATCCCTTACATTGGATATGAAAGACGGACAAGTGATTGAAGCGGCACTTAAAAAACATCAAATCAGCGCCTTAATTTCAAGCCTGCCTTATTTTTTAAATCCAGTGGTTGCAGCCGCTGTAAAAGCAGCCAGCGCGCACTACTTTGATTTAACAGAAGATATTGCAGTGGCTGAAACCATTAAAAAATTGGCAGCCGGAGCAAGCACGGTATTTGTCCCTCAATGTGGTATGGCGCCTGGGTTTGTGAGCATGGTGGCGCATAGTTTAATGCAAACATTTGATAGCTGCCATGAAGTAAAGTTACGTGTCGGCGCCTTACCGCAACAAACAAGTAATGCATTGCATTACTCACTCACATGGTCAACCGATGGCCTAATCAATGAGTGCGGGGAAGCCTGTGCGGGTATTGAAGGCGGAAAGCCTGTGATGTTTCCAGCACTTGAAGGCTTAGAATCCATTCAAATTGAGGGTAAAAAATACGAAGCATTTTATACCTCAGGTGGACTCGGTGGGCTCGGGACGTTGTATGTCGGAAAAATAGATAGGCTCACGTACAAAACCATTCGTTATCCTGGGCACTGTGAAAAAATGCGTTTTTTAATGCAAACCCTGCGCTTAAACGAAGACCGAGACACATTGAAAAAAATTTTAGAACGCGCTATTCCTCAAACCACACAAGACATGGTGCTTATTTATGTTTCTGTAGAAGGGATAAAAAACGGCATATTAACAGAAGAAAGCTATGTGAAAAAAATCTATCCAGAGGTTATTTGTGGAATAAAATGGTCAGCCATTCAAGTCAGTACAGCCTCAGCTGTTTGTGCTGTTTTGGAACAAGTGTTAGATGAAAAAAATAAAAAAAACAAATTAAGCGGTTTAGTATTACAAGAAAATTTTTGTTTGGATGCTATTTTAAGCAATCGTTTCGGTCGTTTTTACACATAAGCATGGGAGCAGAGCAAACATGATGAAAAAGCGAAAATCATGGGCATTAGACGCTGTTAATCCAGGGGCATATAGTGGCTATGATTGGACGAGTGATATCTTAAAATCAAATTTAATTGCTTCTTATAATCCTGCAACAGAAGACCGCATTGCTGAAATATCAGGGTGCACCGCCGATGATTATGATAACATTATGCAGCGTGCACATCAGGCTTTTTTAGCTTGGCGAAAAATACCCGCACCTCGTCGAGGTGATATTATTCGACAAATAGGTGACATGCTCCGGCACAACAAAGATAGCCTTGGTACATTGATATCGCTTGAAGTGGGTAAATCAAAACAAGAAGGCGATGGAGAAGTTCAAGAAATGATTGATATGGCTGACTTTGCGGTGGGCCAATCACGTATGCTTTATGGTAAAACCATGCACTCTGAGCGCCCAGAGCATAGGCTTTACGAACAATGGCATCCTTTAGGCGTTATTGGTGTTATTTCGGCGTTTAATTTTCCAGGTGCTGTGTGGGCATGGAATGCATTTATTGGTGCGATTTGTGGAAATGTGATGGTTTGGAAACCCTCAAGACAGGCGGCGTTAAGCGCCATCGTGATTCATAAATTATGCGCTGGCGTTTTAAAAGAAAATCAAGCGCCGGCTATTTTTTCGGTGATTATTCCAGACTCTCATGGCATTACAGAGTCAATGCTAGATGACAAGCGCCTGCCTTTGATTTCATTTACAGGCTCAACCGTTGTAGGAAAACAAGTGGCCAGTCGCGTGGCTGCTCGATTAGGCCGAAGTATTCTAGAGCTCGGTGGTAATAATGCAATGATTATTGATGAAACAGCTAATTTAAAACAAGCCATTCCCGCCATTATATTTGGTGCTGTAGGAACAGCGGGGCAGCGCTGCACGACAACCAGGCGTTTGTTTGTTCACTCAGCACGTTATGATGAGGTGTTAACGCGTTTGAAAAAAGCATACGCACAAATTACAATCGGTATGCCATTAGATGAGAAAAACTTAATGGGCCCGTTAATTAATCGAGATGCGGTGGTGTGTTATGAGCGAACCCTTCGAGAAATTAAAGCCTCCGGTGGCAGCATTGCTTTTGGTGGTAAGGCATTAGATGGCCCGGGTTATTTTGTACAGCCGACATTGGTAACCGGGCTGCAGCATACGCATGCTTTACTTCAACAAGAAGTCTTTGCACCTATTTTATATCTTATTGCTTATGATAATTTGGATGAAGGCATTCAGATGCAAAATGATGTGCCTCAAGGCCTTTCGTCGGCTTTATTTACTGAAAATTTCAAGCATGCCGAACACTATTTAAGTGCACTAGGCAGTGACTGCGGCATTAGTAATATTAACTTAGGGACATCAGGCGCTGAAATTGGGGGTGCATTTGGTGGGGAAAAAGAAACCGGAGGCGGGCGTGAGTCGGGCTCTGATGCATGGAAAGGGTATATGCGACGCCAAACCAATACACTAAACTGGGGAGATGAATTGCCATTTGCCCAAGGGATTGTTTTTAAGCTTTAATGCATTCCACACGTTAAGGTAATCGTTTTGGTGATGGTGGTGGTGTTGCTGGCGATTTGGCTTTACATGGTCTTTTTTCCTCTAGGGTTTAGTTCCGTCGATCTTGTTCTCTCACGCGTTTAAGCGCGTCTTTAAAGGCGCTGTGATCTGTGTCTTTTTCAATAGAGTGGGTTGTAGTCGGCTGTGTAACGATCTCTTTTGTTGCTTCGTTGTCTTCATCTATTGCAGTGGCTGGCGTATCGGCGAACTTTCTGAAATGGGGGTGAGAATCGATATCGCTTTTATTGATATACTTGGGGGGCTTATGCTCTATACGAACTTCTGCTTTATCCCAGCGTACCTCTTTAGGCGTTTTTTTTCCCTCTTTCTTTGTTTTAGGGGCTTCTGCTTCTCTTGCCTGCTGGGCTAACGGCTTGATTCCAGCCGCAAGAAGATCCTTCGGCTTTTGTCCTAGTAAATTAGTCAATCCTGGTTCCCAAAGTTCTTTAAGTGTCAGATCATGCTCTCTATCGATGGGCATCAAAAAATTAGCATTTTTGGATGTATCTCTGAGAACCATTACACCATCTGCGGAATCAATTTTTAGAGTATCGAATGGGTTTGTTCGTCCGAACTCTGGTTACGGGTGTTCACTACTAACTCTTTTATGTATATGTTGAGACAGATCGTTCATAAGATATCCTTCAGCCAGACTTGCGCCCATTGGTAGCATGCCTAGAAATTTTCTTTCTTCATTCTTTCCTTTGACAAACGTTAATAATGCGTTGAGATTGCCCTCTTGAACCTGCCGATTAAGCTTGTCAGCAGTAGCAATGGTCTCTCGTAACATTATGCCGTCTAGGGTTTTTTCTTTTTGCATCGCGATACTCTTTAACTGCTTCTTTATCTGATTTCTTTTCCCCAGGAATATGCTATATCCAATTTAAGACGGTTATCTTTAATTATAATTATGTATTAAAATGAATCAAATGAGCTTGTTTGTGGTCTATAGGGGAGGGTGGCCATGCTATCTTTGTTTGATCTCAGTATGTATAATAAAATGCCTAAATTATCCGATGACGGCCGTACTTTAGTTAGAGTTGACCCAGCTGATATATCATCAGATGGCTGTTTTAAGCTTGAGGACAGTATAAATAAAATTGGGCATGATGCATTCCACGGCTGCACAAACCTCACGCACATTATTTTCTCTGAGTGTCTAACTACAATTGGGAGCGGGGCATTTCAAGGCTGCACAGGCCTTACAGAGGTGACTTTACCCAGAGACTTAATTCAGTTTGAGAGTCGGACGTTTTTAGGATGCACTGCTCTTGAACGCGTACGTTTTCCCGAGGGCTTTATTAAAATAGGGCTTTGTGCATTTAGAGGGTGTACAAGCCTTACCGATATTACGCTTCCTAAGCGCTTAACGCATGTATCGGACGGAGTATTTCAAGGCTGTACAAGCCTTACAGATGGTAGTTTTCCTAAGGGGGTGACTCAGATTGGACTCAGGCTGTTTTGGGGATGCACAAATATAAAACAGGCTACTTTTCCTGAAAGTTTAGTCCAGATTGGGTCGTAGATATTTAAAGACTGTACCAAATTTAAGTCTATTCTTATTGATACGCAGGATAATGCTGAATTTAATCGAATTAAATCCCTTTTCCCACAAAACGTGCAAAGCAGAGCGATTCAAAAAAATATTTATAATCAGGCTAAAATATTCAAGCAAGAAGCATTAGAGCGTTTATGTAGAGACCCAGCAATTAATCCATTACTGGGGGCAATCCCGTTTTTTCGAGCAACGGATGAGGCGTGTAAGCTGCCTATGATTAATTAAGACGATTTTTTGTTTAATATAAATCAATACGTAGGAAGAGATCGTGAAATCTATTGTGCTGCGGAAGATGAAATGCTAGCGCTTGCATTGCCACATGATGCGTTAGCGCTTAGGGATTATAAAAACAGCTTAGCTTCTATTGTCCTGGTGCATAAACCAAGAAAAAAGAAGCCATAGATACAAGGCAAGCTGCCGAAGCTGAATCCGATACGTCTGGCAGCATGTTTAATATTTAAAGCGAAGGATAATCTTGCAATTAGATGGGATGGTAAAGAGCAATCGCCCTAGTATTGTATGCTCACATTACATACAATGCCGCATCACATAATGCATCAAGAGCGTAAGACAAGCGATGAAATTATCCGAAGACGGTCGTATTTTAATTAAAGTTGATCCAGCAGATATTGCAGGTGGAGGACGTTTTGAAATTCCGGACACTGTCTATGAGATTGGGGTATCGGCATTTGAAGCGTGTACGGGTCTCACAGACGTTATTTTTCCTGACAGCTTAACGCGGATTAACCGGGGGGCATTTTTTGAATGCACAGGCCTGATGCAAGTCACCTTTCCTAAGGGCTTGAATCGGATTGAACTCGGGAGTTTTTTAGACTGCACAGCACTCACAGACGCCACTTTTCAGGAAGGCTTGACTCAAATTGGCTATGGGGCTTTTGAAGGGTGTGAGAAGATCAAATGCTTTACCTTTCCTGAAAGCTTAACGCATATTAGGCCGAATGCATTTTATGACTGCGATAATATAGAACATATTTTTATTGATACGCAAAATCCTGCTGAATTGAATCGTATTAAAGCGCTACTACCAGAAAACTTACGCAGTAAAGCGTTTCGAAAAGATATTTATATCCAGGCAAGCACATTAAGGCAAGAAGCATTAGAGAGCTTATATAAGGCGCCTGAAATAAATCTACTCTCAGGAGCGGTAACGTTTTTTCGCGCAATAGATGAAGAGGGCAAGTTGTCTGTGGCTGATAATGCAGACTGCCATGCTGCGAAAGATGAAATGCTAGCGCTTGCATTGCCAGAGGATCATACACAATTTGAAGTATACAAAGAGCAGTTAGACTTTATTGTTTTCGCGCATAAACCTAAAAAGAAAGAAGGTGAACAAGCAGCTGAGCCTGAAGTTCACACTGAGGCATCCAACGCTTTACGATAGATAGAAGACGCAACAGAAACACCACAGACTTGACAGTACTTGATAATGATCTATTATTGATCATATAGAGCTTTATTTGCTCTTACGAGTTGTTATCAAGGAGACTATCATGAGTAAGATATTGAGTTTATCTAAGTTAATGGTTGGTGTTGCTTCTCTTACCTTAAGTGCTGGTGTTTGGGCTGGTTCATCAATGAACCGTGTGACTGATTCAGTGAATGATTTTTTTGGTGGTGTTACAGATACAGTAACAACATCCGTAAGTGGTTGGGATACACCGAATTGGAAAGTGAATCGTATGTATGAACCTGACTATATGGTGGTTGATCAAGTTGATCATCGAGTAGAATATTTAGATGGTGTTGACAAAGGCCAAGTGGTTTCGGATGAAGGTAATTTAATACACCGTGATGATTGTATGAAAGGCGATATAATTACAAATCTACATACTAATAAATCAGGCATTATTACAGGTGTTAAACGCCAAGGAACAATGGATGTAATGAAAGCCAGCGGAGAGAATGTTCGTTATCAATATGTTGTGTTTAAAGTAAAACCAGCACAAAAATAACAAACACACAAACAAAAAACGGTCAGCATTTGCTGGCCTTTTTTTCAGCTGGTATGAATTGCTTGACCTGGTTTAATGAGGTTTTGTTGTATTTTGGGGTTAAGTGCTAATAAGCGTTTCATGGATACTTTTTGACGCGTTGCAATTTGACTTAAGCTATCACCTAATTTCACAGTATAGACGCCCGCATTTTTATTCTTCCAAATCAGCAGTTCTTGACCAGGTTGCATGGATTGTTCTTCGCCTAAGTGATTCCAAGCGCGAACAGCTGTTTCGGTCGCCCCATACTTGTCTTTTAGGATTTCGAAAGAATCATTTTTTTGAACGATATGCAGCACTTTATAAGTACTTTTATCTGGAATAGTGGGTTCAGGAACGGTCACGTCTGCTTTTTTTATTTGTGCTGTTTGTATTTGGTTTGGTAGAAGGATATATTGATTTTTTTTGAGTATGTCGGATTTCAAGTGGTTAAAGTTTTTAATCACGTCAGCGGTGGTATGGTATTCCTCTGCGAGCTCGCTGAGTGTTTCACCTGACTGAATTTTATAGCGTGACCAGCCTAGTCTTTCGTTGGTCGGCAATTTTTCAAGGCTACTAATAAATGCTTTCTTATGCTGTACGGGTAACAGCAGGGTATGTGGCGCATAAGGTGTGGTTGCCCAGCGGTTATAACCTGGGTTGATCTGGAGTAATGCTTGATAAGAGATACCTGCCAGTTGCGCGGCATGACTTAAATCGATTTGTTGGCCCACCTCAACTTCTTCAAAATAAGGTTTATATAAGATGTTCGGCAGTTCAATATGATAGCGACTGGGGTGATCAATCAGCTCGGCAAGCGCTAGCAAGCGAGGCACATAGGTTTTTGTTTCTTGTGGAAGCCTCAAAGACCAAAATGAGGCATTGATTCTTGATTTTCCGGTGCGTCGAACGGCACGTGAAACGTTTCCTTCTCCTGAGTCGTAAGCTGCAAGTGCAAGCAGCCAGTTGCCACTAAAAAATTTATTTAAATAGGTATAATATTTGAGTGCAGCATGGGTTGAAGGGGTTACACTGCGTCTTGGCTCGACCCACCAATCACCTTTTAATCCAAAATCGGTACCTGTTTCAGGCATGATTTGCCAGAGTCCTGCCGCACCAGCATGAGAATACGCAAAGGGGTCAAAAGCACTTTCAATAATAGGTACAAGCGCCACTTCACCGGGTAAGTGATGTTTTCGAACTTCAGACACAATATGGTATATATAAGGCTCTGATTGTGCAAAACGTTTCAAGTAATCAGGGTGCTTAATGAGCCATTTAAGCTGTGCTTGTACCTCAGGGCGATTGATGTTGTGGTCAATCACAAATTGTTTACGCAAAACGTCCCAAACAGTTGGTGTGGCTCGGTAAGTTGCTGCTTGAAGAAGCGGGGAAACAGATAAAAATAAGACCAGGCAAGAGCATGTAAAGAATGGTTTAACCTTCAATCGAGTCACCTGTTTGTATAAATTAGCCGAATATTTTACTTTTTTGGATTATGGTTTGTCAAGTTAACTCAAAATTAACCCTTTTTGGGTTAAGAAATATCTTTATGGGTGGTGTTGAGTCTGCGAGCATCATACCTGCCCGCAGGTTTCTAGCTATTATTAGTAGCCGTGGCCGGATTGGCCTTGTTGTCCATGCATCCCTTGTTTGCCTTGCTGTCCGTTCATGCGAGGTTTTCCTTGTGGATGTTTATGTCCGGGTTCACCATGTCTTCTATCCATACCCTGTTTTCCTTGATATTGGCATCCTTTTTTGCCTTCACATTGCATTGGCCGTTTGTTGTCCATGGCAAATGCATTACTGCTTAAGCCGCCTATAAAAGCACATGCAACCGCAATGCTTAGATATTGATTAAGAACACGCATGAATTTCTCCTGTTATTTATGCCGTCATGGTTTATTTTAGTATTGATTGGGTTTAAATCAAGCATTTATGAGGTGTTGTGCAAAAATACTAGATTGTAGAAAATCTCCCGTACCTGACTCCATTGATTTTACACCATAGATTTTTATTTTTAAGACTGGCCGTTAGCATCTAATTTAAAATGCGGATGTTGTTTATCAAGCCTTGCCTGTGGCCCTATAGGGATAGCTTCTAACGCATAATAAGACGCTGTTGCCTTTGTTATGTGCAATTGATAATGCCCACCAGGCGATATATTTTGGCTGAGCACATCGGTTGATTGACCCGTGCCAAGCGTGGCGGTTTGATAGGTATGGGCGCGGCAATGATATTGCTCAAGGCGCGTGGCGAGGTCAAGCAGTGCGCTTTGGGCATCGATATGTCGTGCATGCACTAAATAGCGGGTGTAATTGGGGTAGGCGAACGTTGTGAGTAGGGCGATGAGGCCAAGCACACACATTAGTTCAATGAGCGAGAATCCATTCTTCATGCGCTATTGTCCCATTAAATGCAATGGTCGCCAAGCGTTTATAAGGCAGTTTTTTTTCAAGTGTTTGAATGTTTTCAGATATTGCTTGCATATTGGGATCGCACTGATTAGCTATCCAGCCGACACAAGGCACGCCGTGGGTTTTGAGTGCATGCGCAGTTAAAAGCGCATGGTTTAGGCAGCCTAATCGTAACCCAACTATAAAAATCACTGGCGCTTTAGCATGCAAGATATAATCCAGCCAGGTTTGTGTTACATTCAGTGGGCACATGAGCCCGCCTGATGTTTCAATGAATAGGGTTTGATAAGTACTTAATTCAGGTGCATGGCAAAATGCATCGAGCGTATCAAATGCAATGGTTTCGTGTGATTGCTCTGCTGCAATATGCGGTGAAATAGCAGGTCCAAATACATAGCAAGAAAGGGGGTTTGCATGATGCGGCTGGTATGTGGCGAGTCGCTCAGCATCTGCTGTTCCGCCGCTTTCGACGGGCTTTATGGCAAGCGCATGCTCAAAATATTGAAGCAGCTGGCATGTCACATAGGTTTTGCCGCAGTCTGTGTCTGTGCCAATGATAAAATAACGTTGCATGTTAATTGCTCTTAATAATGGCGTTTAAAAAATTCAAGCAAGTATCTGGGTGGCTGATAAACGGCGCGTGACCTGCTTTTTGAATAAAATCATACTGAAAATCAGGATGATTTTCTTGCATGCTATCAATAATTTTTATGGGGACAATGCGGTCCAAACGCCCAAAAAGATAACCGGTTGGCATGCTCAACGTATTGAGTGTGTTACGAAAATCCCAATATTTGAGTATATCCAACCCATCTTGAAGGCCCTGGTAATTGAGTTTTTTCGGGATTGTAATATTGCATTGCTGGTGTTTCGGTATTTGTAAATTAATAAACTGCTGCAATGTTTTTTGAGGATTGATTTGTAGTTGTTGATAAAATAAATCCAGCTGATTTTTTTCAATGCCAGGCCAATTATCTGAAGCAATAAAAGCAGGCGATGAGCTGATGTTAATTAAATGAGAGATGCGATCAGGGTGCTCTAATGCAAGACGTGTTGCAATCAGCCCACCCATAGACCAACCGATTAAAGCGGTTTGGTTTGGGAGTTGCTGAAGTAAGCTGTGTTTGAATTCATCCCAAGGCATACAGGGCGTTTCACCGAAACCAGGCAGATCTACCCGATAGGTCAGGTATTTTTTGTTTAGTTCGGGCAGAATAGCTGACCATATTTGATGATCAAATCCCCAGCCATGTAAAAGCAGCACGGGCAGCCCATGACCACTTTTGATTAAATTTAAATGGAGGTTTTGCATTGTTCTAAGCTCGTAAAAAGTTGTTGAATCTGCTGGGCAGTATGACGGCTATTTAAGACAATACGCAAACCGGTATCAGCTCGCTTTACGGTGGGTTCACGCATCGCAATGCAGCGAATGTTTTTTTCTTGGAGTTTTAACATATATGCGTTGGCTTGTTGAGGGCAGCCGAGCCGAAGTTGTTGAATGGGGGTGTCTGAGTTTGCCCATGTGAGTGATGTGTTTTTTATATGCTGTTTAAACTGTCGAATATTAGCGTGAAGATTGAGTCGTGCACTATCAGCTGCACGAAGCAGTTCGAATGCTTTATTTAAACCGTAGGCAAGCGCGGGACTCATCGCTGTTGAATAGATTAGCGGCCTTGCAGCTTGCAGCAGCGCTGTTATCCATGCCTTATCTCCTGCAACCATGGCGCCAGCACCTCCGAGCGCTTTACCAAAAGGAATAATCCGCAATGGAACCTCTGTTTGTGTTAGGCCATGCGCTGCAACACTACCTAAGCCCTGAGGGCCGAGCACGCCAAAAGCATGTGCCTCATCAATTATCAGTGGATAGTTGGAGGGGAATAAATTAAGATCGGGTGCTTCACCATGCATACTGAATATGCCTTCGGTCATAATAACTGTATCGTTCGGACAGGTAGATTTTTTTTGATTCAATTGGGCGATATCACGATAGCGCGTGTACGTGCCACCACTCAGAGCAAGTCCATCATAAACAGATGCATGCATGTTTTTATCAATCAGTGCATGTATATTAAGCTTTGCAAGCAGTTGCATAATGCTTAAGTTCGCGGCGTAGCCCGAGGGAAACAGCAAGGCAGCATCCACTTGAAGCGCTTGAACAAAAGCAGCCTCTAAAGCTTGATGTGTTTCATGATAGCCAGACACCAACATCGAGCCTGTACTGCCTGTAGGGTATCTTTCGAATCCTATTTGATAGGCGGTTTTTAAGTGTTGATTCGTGGTCAGTGCAAGGTAATCATTGCGGCTAAAATCAAGGCAGTGATTAAGCATTAGGCTTGGCGAGCGCTTGAGGCTTTTTTCATCAAGCGCTGCGGTATAGGCTTTGAGCTTATGCTTCAGCATATAGGCCTAATTTGTCGAATAAAATATTGTCTTTTGTTTCTTCTGGATTAGGGGTTGTCAGCAGTTGACTGCCCATAAAGACAGAATTAGCACCCGCAAAAAAAGCCATGGCTTGTAATTCATCTGACATATTTGTTCGACCTGCAGATAAACGGATTTTACTTGTGGGCATTAAAATACGCGCGCTTGCAATGGTGCGAATGAGTTCTAACCCTTCAACTTCAGGTGAGTTGCCAAGTGGCGCGCCTTCTACAGGCATCAGTTTGTTAATCGGCACACTTTCAGGGGGCGGGGTTAAGGTTGCGAGTGTATGTAAAAATTCAATGCGGTCTTCGCGCGTTTCGCCTATGCCTAAAATGCCGCCGCAACAGACCTGAATATCAGCGTCTCGAACGCGCTGTAGTGTCTCAAGTCTATCTGAAAAAGTACGCGTAGTGGTTACTTTTTCGTAATAACTGGGTGAGGTGTCGATGTTATGGTTATAAAAATCAAGGCCTGCGGCTTTTAATGTTCCAGCTTGTTCACTGGAAAGCATGCCAAGCGTCATACAAGTTTCAAGCCCCATGGCTTTAATGGTTTGAATCATTTTTGTGAGTTCAGGCATGGATTTTTCAGGGGGTGACCGCCAAGCAGCCCCCATACAAAAACGTGTAGCACCAGAGGCCTTGGCTTCTTTTGCGCGACTTAAAACATCATCTAAGCACATGAGCTTTTCTTTTTTGAGGTCTGTTTTATGGTGCCCGCTTTGACTGCAATACCCGCAATCTTCAGGGCATGCGCCGGTTTTAATGCTTAGCAGCTGCGCCATCTGAATGGTGTTTTTGGGGTGATGTTCGCGGTGCACGGTATGTGCATCATATAAAAGTTCAAGAAAAGGGCGTGTATACAGTGCGCTGACGGCTTGTAAGTCCATATTAAGAGTCTCGTTTAATTTAATATTTGCATCGAATCTGCATCATGATAAAGTGCGGAATATTATTGTCAACCAAAAAATAAAAAATGGTTAACGTTGAAGATAAAATACTAAATCAAGATTTGCTAGCACGTGATGCGAAGCATGTTTGGCCGCCCTGCACGCCGTTAAAGCCAGAGGTGTCAATACCACGTTTGGTGGTTGAGCGTGCCTCGGGGAGTTATTTATATACACCTGAGGGGCCTGTGATTGATGCGATATCGAGCTGGTGGTGTAAAGCGCTTGGGCATCAACCCAAACCTGTTATTGCTGCGATTGAAACGCAATTGGGTCAGTTTGAGCATGTTATTGGTGCGAACACAACCTACACAGCGCAAGTGGAACTAGCTGAAAAATTAGTAGAAATAACCGAAAAACAACACGTATTTTTTGCAAGTGATGGCTCATCAGCAGTTGAAATTGCCTTAAAACTTGCACTGCATGCCATGCAACTTCGAGGCTGCCCTGAACGCCGTGCGTTTATAGGGTTGTCGAATGGGTATCATGGTGAAACCATCGCAACGTTAAGTGTGAGTGATGTCTCTTGTTATAAGCAGCCTTTCGAAGGCATGGGGGTGGCATGCCATATGTTACGTGATTTGCCTTATGTTTCAGGCGAGGCCGATCCCTTATGGTCTGATTGCAGTGCTGTGTGGCCAAGTATTGAAAAGCAATTAGACGCGATTAAAGAGAGCGTATGCGGCATCATTGTTGAGCCTATTGTGCAGGGCGCAGGGGGTATGAAAGTTTATAGTGCTGATTTTCTAAGGCGATTAAAAGCCTGGGCAACCCAGCATCAGGTTTATTTTATAGCAGATGAAATCATGACAGGCTTAGGCCGAACAGGGCGTATGTTGGCCTCGGAGCATGCAGGGGTGAGTCCCGATTTAATTTGTTTATCAAAAGCGTTAACGGCTGGCACCATGCCGCTCAGTTGCGTTTTAATCGACGCTGAGATATATAATTTATTTGAAGAAAATCCAGAGAATCCGTTTTTACATTCGCATACCTATACAGGGCATGCGCTGGGTGTTGCAGCAGCGCTCGCAACGCTTCAACACATGGAGGCAATGCATATTGCAGACAAAGCCCACGCATTGGGTGTGTATATGAAACATTGCTTTGAACACGTTGCAGCGAGCACTGGACGTATTAAAAACATTAGGGCATTAGGCGGCATGGTGGCAGGGGATTTAATTTGGCCAGAAAATTCTCAACCGATAGGGCGTGCTTTGTCCCGCGCGGCATTAGCACGAGGCGCGTTGTTAAGGCCACTGGGCAATACACTGTATTGGTTTCCACCGCTTACCACGGATAAAAAAGTAATTGATGATTTAGCGCATATAACAGAATCGGCGATTCAGGCGGTTTTTTAAGAGGGGCCTGTACTACCCTCTTGAGCCTGTTGATTGATTTGCTAAGTTATCTTCTGTTGGAGCTGATGCTGCATCACGTATAGTTTTAGCTGTTTCTTTAAATTCAATTTTCGACCATACCTAATGTTCCTTTAAGCTTATACTCTGGTTTTTTTGGTTTTTCTTTAGGCACGGAAAGTACTCCTTATGTTTTATTTCATCATAGTTTATTTGCTTGAAAAAACATTTTTTAATGCAGTTTATCAGATTAAATCACTACAGCCTGTAAGGTTTTTAAGGTAAACTTAAACTCATAATCTATTTAATAATCAGTGATGTGAGCGTTTTCTATGCCGATTTATGAGTACCAATGTAATGCATGCCAGCATACCTTCGATAAACTACAAAAAATGAGTGATGAACCCATCAAGCAATGCCCTGAGTGTGGCCAAAACACAGTAGATAAATTGGTGTCTGCAGCCGCTTTTCAGTTAAAAGGTACTGGATGGTATGTGACCGATTTTAAAGATAAGCCAAAGAAAGAAGCGGACAAGTCAGATAAGAACGAAACAACAACAGAAAAAAAGCCGAAAGAAGCAAAAAAAACAGCAGGGAGTAAGGATTGAAAACCAAGTCCATTCGTAGTTATTTATTAGCAGGGCTTGTGGTTTGGCTGCCCGTAATTGTAACCTTGGTGGTGTTGCGATTCATTGTTGATTTACTAGACCAATCGATTGCGTTACTTCCCGCTGCCTACCATCCTGAGCAATTATTAGGGGTTCATATACCAGGGTTTGGCGTGCTTTTTTCGTTGGTTCTTTTGTTTTTAACGGGATTGATTGCAACTAATTTTTTAGGACAAAGATTAATGCATTGGAGCGAGGCTATTTTAGATCGCATTCCGTTGGTTCGTTCTATTTATAGTGCCACCAAACAAGTTATGGAAACGGTATTCTCTAGTAATAGCCAAGCCTTTCGAAAAGTATTATTAATTGAATATCCACGAAAAGGCCTGTGGACCATTGCCTTTCAAACAGGGGTTGCGAATCCTGAAGTCTGTGCGCGCACAGGTGAAGAGATGCTGTCTATTTTTGTGCCTACAACACCTAACCCAACCTCTGGTTTCTTAATGATGATTGCGAAATCTTCAGCGACAGATCTTTCCATGAGCATTGATGATGCGTTAAAGTTAGTTATCTCACTTGGGGTGATGCAAACAAAAAAACCCACTTAATTAATAGGTTCAAATATGAACAAAAAGTCGTCGTTTTTTTTGTTTTTAAAAAGCTGTTTGATGGTCCTGTGTTTTATATGGAGTGTACCAGGCGCTGCTGTGCAAGATGAGACATCGAGCAAGTTTATTGAATATCTTGCAGCAGAAAAAGTGAATCTTACTTTAACAAACAGCACCTTGCGCTCATCTACGCCCCCCATTACGCATGAGACAGCGGCCAAGCAAAAGACAGAGGTGAGAGCACAACAAGCCTTGGTTAACGCAAAAGTTTCAACCTTGCGTGCGTTTTTAGTCATTCAAGAAAAAAAGAAAGCTGATCTAGATTCACGTTTAAAGCATATTAAGCAATCTCCTTCTTCTGCCTCAGAAGCGGTCGTGCTTCAAGAATCTGTTAATCAGATGAGTGTATTGATTCAAATAAACGCTAAAGCAATAGAGTTAATAGAGAGTAATTTAGCCCTTGTTGCTCGGTATCAAAAAATATTAGATAAGCGTGAGCAACAGTTGATTTTATGGGGAGCCGCAGAGAAAAAGAATGATGTAATTCAATCCAAACAAGCATCCATTACTGAGCTTATTCAAAAACGAGCCGAGTTATACGAAAAAAATATAAAGCTTGAACATCAAAAAAAACCGGCGCTGCAAAAAGAAAGTCAAAGACCTGAACATGAAGGTCTGTTGCTTTCAAATAACCAAGAAATTTTATTAATTGATCATCAAATCATGTTGACTCAGTGGGAAATGAACTTAGCTGAAGCAGATTATACTTTTTTAAGTAAACCGCAAGAATTGAAAGCGCTTGAGGCAATGTTAAATACCTACGTACGTGCTGATGTTCAATTAGAAGCAATGCATAAGGCTCTACTGAACATGCAACACGTTTTAACAGCAGACGATGTTATCTTGTCTGCTGAAGTCAATAAACAAAATGTGACAAAGCTAATAACGCAAATGAGTCAGCTGATGGTCGCGGTTGATGTCTTGAACACGTCAGTTAAGAAAGTAATAGGAGAAAAACAAGCTGATTTGAAAAAACAGCGGAGCGCACACCAACGATTTAAAGATTATAAACAAGTGTCTATGAGAGGCGTTATGAAGCAAATAACGCAAGTGCCGCTTCAATTTTATCATTACCCTCGAGCGCTGTTTACAAAAATGCTTGAGAATTATTTATGGGAAGACAGCGGGAAAAAAGCGTTGTTTTGGGCAATGCTCTTGTCGGTTTTAGTGCTGTTTATGGCGTTACGGCGCTTGTTACGTCAGGTAACACAAGAGAAAACACGGTCACGTTTCTCCGGGCACTTATATGATGGTGCTTTGTTGCTTATTTATCGGAGTTTGCCGCAGTTTTTATTGGTCATGTTATTGATGATGGGTTTGCTTATTAATCAAGTAATTTTCTTGCAAGCGCAGTTATTATTTCATTTATTATTGCTTTGGCTTGTTTACCGACAGTTTAATGGAATTGCGCGGCTTGTTTTATTGGAGCGAGTGAGTGATGTACCACAACATGAAATGACGTTATATCGGCGATTTAAATGGCTCTTTTTTATGGGGGCATGGGCAACAGGCCTTATGATCGTAGGCCAAGAATTACCCCTGTCGTTGCTATTACAAGATGTGTTCAATCGCATGTTTATGCTATTTTTGTTCGCGATTGCCTGGGTGCTTTGGAAAAGTAGAGATACTTTCTCAGAATTATTTTATTTATGGCTGCATGCTAATAAACGGCCATTTAGGCACTTGCTTTCTTTTTTAAGTTATCTTATACCGCTCAGTTTGCTAACCACAGCACTGATTGGTTTATTTGGTTACGTGCATTTCGCTTGGACTTTGGCGCGTTACCAGGCCTATTTTTTATTGGTTCTAAGTGCTTATGTTTTACTGCGCGAATTACTGAATGATTTTTTAGATTTACTCTCAGAGCGTATGGTTTCGAAGCTTCACAACGGGTGGTTATGGGTTGAAGCAATTATTAAACCGCTTGAAAAATGGCTGCACTTTGCGCTTCTATTGTTGGGTGTTGTGATTGTTTTCAGGGGCTTTAAAGAGAACTGGGAATTTGCCATGCTCACGAATATTAAAACAGCAGGGCATTATCAAATTTTTAGTGGCGCTGAAGTGCATATTACAGTGTTTAGTGTGATTGCAGCATCGATTGTTTTATTGGTTTTAATTTGGCTTTCTAAATGGACTCGTGAGTTTTGTTATCGTTGGCTCTATCGACGAATAGTAGACGCTTCTATTCGAAATAGTGTTTCCGTATTTACACAATATACTTTAATCTTGACTGGTGTGTTTATTTTTCTTCGAGTTTTAGGGGTCGATTTAACCGGCATGGGTATGGTGTTGGGTGGGCTTGCCGTTGGTATGGGCTTTGGGCTACGTGATTTTGCAAGTAATATTGTCGGCGGCTTAATGCTCTTAATTGAGCGCCCCGTAAGAGAAGGGGACTTGATTACATTGGGTGAATACGAAGGACGCGTTGCACATATTGGCATTCGTTCTATGCGTGTTTCATCATGGGATAAAATGGATGTTTTAATTCCTAATGCAGAAACGTTTAATAAACCAGTCACCAATTGGACCCACCAAGATGGTGTCGTACGTACTGTATTACCGATAAAAGTAAACCGTGTGGATGATCCGGCCTTGGTTCGACAGCTGATTTTTGATGTGCTGGATATTATTCCTGGTATTTTAAAAGAGCCGCCATTTCAAGTGTTTTTAAAAAATATTGATGAGGCACTGATAGAATTTGAAGTACGGTATTTTATCAATATTCAATTGAATCTACGCGTTGCAGTGCGCTCCGAGGTTTTATTGGCTATTATGGCGCAGTTTAAAGCTGCAGGCATTCATGCGCCTGTACCTCCTTTTCGGGTTGAAATAGATACCGCTGTTCAGGGAAAAGATGATAATACAAGCTCCCCCACACAATGAAGACGAGTTGTTAAACCGTTGTCGTGAGATAGAAGGCTTAAGTTTTTCAGCACTCGCCGCGCGTCTTAGTGTCCTTGTTCCTATGGATCCATTAAAACGAAAAGGATGGGTTGGTGGGATGATTGAACGTATCTTAGGCACAACCGCAGGCAATGCAGCAAAACCTGATTTTCATCACCTAGGCATTGAATTAAAAACGCTGCCAGTTGGCCTGCAAGGAAAGCCAATTGAATCGACCTTTGTGACGAGCATTAATTTACTCACGATTCATCAAGAAACCTGGGAAACCTCTCAATGTTACTCAAAATTGAAACGGGTGCTTTGGTTGCCGGTTGAAGGAGATAAAACAGTTCCATTCCCGCATCGTCGTATTGGACGCGGGTTTATTTGGTCAGCGGATATGAAAAACAAAGCAATTCTTGAGAAAGACTGGCATGATTTAAGTTTTATGTTGGGGCGAGGCAAGTTAGCTGATGTTGATGCGCGTATGGGGGTGTATTTACAAGTGCGTCCTAAGGCTGCAAATGCGCGTTCATTGTGTTACGGTTTTGATGAGGACGGGTGTAAGGTGTTAACTTTACCAAGAGGGTTTTATTTAAGACCGTCATTTACAGAGCAAATGATGGTTTAATTTAGGTGGGTGCATGAAAAAAAATCATATTAATATATTGCGTGTATTATTTGTATTGGTCATGCTTGTGTTCACATCGATATGGGTATTCGAATTAAGAAAAAGTATAACCCCTATTAAAGAGCCCACTAAAGCGCCTGTTGAAACGCCTGTCAAAACGCCGGAGCCATTACCAGAAGAGCCACCTAAAGCATCTAAAATTGAATGGAAGCAGGCAGCATCTTTTAATGCTTTATCCGGTTGGGACACAACCGATTTAACGCCCTCGTTTAAACCCTTTCTTTTATCATGTGACGTGTTTTTAAGGCAGCCCATAGGTAAAGACGTAGGAAGCCAACATTTTCCACTGAAGGCAGGCAATTGGTACCCTGTGTGTCGTGCAGCAAAAAAACTGTCAAATCCTTCCAATGCTGAACTTAAAACATTTTTTGAGGCCTGGTTTAATCCAGGTGAGTTTCACGAAGAAGAGCCGGTTGAAGGCTTATTTACAGGTTATTATGTGCCTATTATACAAGGCAGCTTGAAACGAACAGAAAAACATACGGTGCCAATTTATGCATTGCCGAGCAACTGGGTTACCTTTCGTTTAAGTGAATTTGATAATTCAGCGCCAGATAGAAAAGTTGTCGGGCGCGTAGAAGGTCATCATATTTATCCGTTTCATACACGTGAAGAAATTACAGCAGGTGCTATTGAAAAATTTGCACCGGTTTTGGTTTGGTTAGATGATCATTTAGACCGATTGTTTTTAGAGATTCAAGGCTCAGGTTTAATTAGGCTTCCCAATGGTGAAGAGGTATTTATTGGGTATGCAGGTCAAAATGGCGCAGCCTATACCTCAATTGCCAGTGTGTTAATTAAACAAGGGGTGATGAGTTCAGATACAGCGTCCATGCAAAATATTCGGGCTTATTTTGAAGAGCACCCTGATAAAATGATGGAAGTGATTAACAAAAACAAATCGTTTGTATTTTTTGAAAAACAGCAAAAAGCAGTGGCGCGTGGCGCACAGGGGGTCTTTTTAAGCGCTGGATATTCCTTGGCTGTTGATCGCTCATGGGTGCCACTCGGCACACCTGTCTGGTTGAATACAACACGGCCTAATGCTGAGAAAAAAGAAGAACAAGTGCCGCTCAAACGCTTGTTTGTTGCACAAGACACTGGCGGGGCAATTAAAGGGCCTGTTCGAGGCGATGTGTTTTGGGGCAGTGGTCCTGAAGCCGGTGAAATTGCAGGCCGGATGAAAAACAAAGGCACCTATTGGTTGTTGCTACCGCGTATGACACCACGAGAGGCGAGTGCTTCAGAATAGAGTAAGGCGATCATGACAGATGATGTATGCGGCTTCAGCAAGATGTTGCTCTTGAAAAGATAAAGTTGGCTGTTAAAGTATAATGCTTACTTTAGGGCGTGTTGACAATTCATCAAAGCTCCTGCGTTCTACGACAAAGAACCTACGCCCCGCGGCTTGTCCGCCGGGTCCATGGATGCCGCGGGTAAACCGCGGCACGTAGGCGGGACGGGGGCTGTAGCCCAATCGTCAACACACCCTATTCGATCAACCCTCATCCCGTGCTGCGCACCACCTTCTCCCGACCGCGGGAGAAGGGAATCACGATTTAATGTATTACGATTATCTTCCTGCGAATTTAGAATCCGAGTATACAAGCAAAGCCGGTTTAACTTCTGATGTTTTAAAGGCAACGAAAGCACAACAAAAAGACAAAGCCTTTATTATACAGGCTGTCTCTCGACAGGCTTATGTTACTGAAATAAGGCGCCTTAGAAAGCCTGTTTTTGCCTTGGATGAGTGGGACTGGGAGTCGAATCGCCCCTATGAGTTACCTTATCGGGAATATGAGCTTCAACATGTTGCTAAGCAATTTAAAGATGATATACCCAATGTATTTCAGGATGCGAGTTTTACACCAGACTTAGCTATCTCCACGTAGGCGCATAGGCGTCAACTTAAGGATAAAATAATGGATATGCTCATTTTACACCTCAGCCTGTGATCTCCGCGCAGGCCATATCGTTGTACATAAACCCAATCATGTTTTTTATTTAATTTAATTGACATAATTGTGTAATGCGCGCGCAGGCGGGCAACTATTCATCCGCTGAACGCCATGGAAGGCTGAAGGCCTAGGCGTTTAGTCCGAGATAGCCTGCGATTTTTTAACCAGCCCACAGGGATGTTACAAAATCTTTATGTAGGCGTAGAGTCATTGGGAGAACATTTTTCCTGACACGTTTAGCGCAAAAATGTCAGACTCAGGACAGTTGATGCCAAAATATTTGCCGTGTTGACGAGTCGATTTCGGGGACTTGGATCTCCCGGAATCTATCGCGAGGTAGCGGCACTCTTGTGCTTGTTGTATTGCTCCACTTTATCTTCTGGCTTTGGTTTCCTTCAGCAGCCGTGATATAGCGTCTATTTTTATGTTTGGCAATCAAAAACAAAATGAAGCGGTAGCTACGGATGCTGATGCGCCAGGTATGAATTTCGCGCGTTAACCGCCCGATTCTATAAGAGATAAGCCTCCTCGCAGGTTAATTAGCGTCATATTAATCATTTGTTATGATTGAATATACACACAAACACTAATTCAGCTTACAATATCAACAAATAATTTAATGCCTCTTGTCGTATGCCAGAATTACCTGAAGTCGAAACTATTATGCGTGGATTGGTACCACACCTTAAAAATGCCATGATTGATCATGTGATTATTAGATGCGCTCAATTACGCTGGCCTATACCATGTGATTTAAACAATATCTTAAGCACTCAAAAAGTGGTCAAGTTATCACGGCGCGGCAAGTACTTATTAATACGAGTTCCAACGGGCACGTTGATTCTTCATCTTGGCATGTCCGGCACTCTAAAACTTTTAAATCATATGATTCCACCGACATCGCATGATCACATGGATATTGTTTTTTCAAATGATATGGTATTACGTTACAACGATCCGCGACGTTTTGGTGCCATACTCTGGACAGAAGCAAGCCCACTCGAGCATCATTTATTAAAGTGTATGGGATTAGAGCCGCTTGATACTGAGTTCACAGGGCAATATTTAAAACAGCTGAGCTTGAAACGCCATACCCCGATTAAATCGTTTATTATGAATAGTAAAATAGTGGCGGGCATTGGCAATATTTATGCAGCTGAAGCGCTGTTTGTGGCTGGACTTCATCCAGCCACACCAACACACTTACTCTCGATAGAGCAATGTAATCGATTGGTTAAGTCCATTAAGATAATCTTGAAGCATGCTATTGCTGAAGGCGGGACGACATTGAAAGATTTTGTAAACAGCGCGGGCAAGCCAGGGTACTTTTCTCAAAAACTGAATGTGTATGGTCGAGCAGGGTTACCCTGTATGATGTGTGATACATCATTACAATCGATGCAATTGGGTCAACGTAGCACGGTATTTTGTAAAAAGTGTCAGCCTTTAAAATAAGAGGTCATGATGATGAAGGCTTATGCTCTCAGGGCTTGGAGATATTTTTCATTGTCTAAACCTTAGGATATATCCCGAAACCTAGCGCCCCAAATCCGTGAATTATTGGCTCAATTTGCTGCTGTCGTTATTCTTGGTGCGCGGCAAGTAGGAAAAACCGAACTTGCACGGCATATTGAACCTGATTTCTTTTATGTCGATTTAGCAAATCCAGCGTATAGAAATCGTATTCAATTTGATCCTACATTTTTCTTTGTACAGCATCCTCACGCTGCGCTCCTCGTAAAGACAACGATCGGGTAAATTTTAGATATGAGGCAAAGGCTTGTGCGTAAGGTGAGTTATTTATAGAAGCCAAGTAGTTGCATCAATGCATCATGCGCTGCAAAGGCTACGTCAACGAGCATAGGATCAGCTAAATCATCTAAGCATAATACACGTCGATAATGTTGCGTAATATGTACTTCCAGTGCATTTGCCAATACGCCAGGATGCATGGCATTAAGTTCTCCTTGATTAGGTTGAATGCGTAGGCGCAAGCATGCAGGGCCACCGCCATTTTTCATACTCTGTCTGAGCAGAAGCTAAAGACGTGATAGCTGCGGGCACTGTATTGGTAAATGGCATAATAGAAAAACAAAAAAGAAAAAAGATGGTTGTAGGAGATACGATTGAAATGAATGGTTAGATCTTTCGGTTAAAGTTGAGTGCTAATCAACAATAGAGTCGGTCGGCTTTGTTGCAGAGCTTTCGTTTTGAATTTTCCTGCTTATAGCACAACACTTGGCGTCGAAACACTTCTTTGCAAAACTATTAAGATCTGCAGATCAAATGACTGGATTTGCTTTTAATGTGATTTCTGTGTTATTTTTTAGATCAACTTTATTGAGTGGATGAGGTACTAATATGCCAGCAGAATTAGAGCGGTCTAGGGCGTGCTGACAATTCATTAAAGATTCTGCGTTCTACGACAAAGAACCTACGCCCCGCGGCTTGTCCGCGGGATCCATGGATGCCGCGGATAAACCGCGGCACGTAGGCCAGACGGGGGCTGTAGCCCAATTTTCAACACACCCTAGAGAAGTTATATATACGTGTTGTGCAAGAAGTGAATCGGGGGGGGCTTAAGTCATCAATCTATTCTAGGTGAGTTAGGACTCCTCAATAAAATCCATACACCATATTAAATGAACTAATAAAAATCATTTTGACTTGATATGTGATATAATGTAATAAAATGATGATCATGAACGGTAGGTATTTAATATGCGTATAGTTGAAGCAATTGCAATCCTTGGACTTTCTATTACAAACCCAGAAAGTGATTTAAACGAAAATGATTCAAGTAGGTTCTCGGTTAAGGACGACCCTGTAAAAATAAGCGAAGCTAAACTAATGTTAGATATGTATTTCAAGTCAAACCAAGGTATATATAATGCCATTAAAGATTCAGAGGATTTCAAACATTTATTAACTCATTATTCTTCTAGAGACTATCCTGATTTATTTAAAGTTGTAGAGAAAAAAATAAATAAAATTATTTCATCCAAAGGAGAGTTAGTTGACGTTTTAAAAGAATTATCGCATGATCAAGTCATCTACTCCATTATGACTTTAAGGTCGATATTGACTAAATTTGATGATTATGTAGATGATATCCGCTCTCCCAAAAAACTTTCGTGGTTTGCAGATGGACTACGACTATTCACAAAAGGAAAACCGCCCGAACAAGAGCGGGTCGTTAAAGCGTTGTGTGGTGATCTCGCTACAACTGTGAATCGTGGACTCACAAGTTTTAGTGGGACTCAATCAGTGCATAGCCAATTAGAATTAGGCAAAGTAGCAAATGCGCTAGAAGGCGTACTGACCCATAATCTACAATTCTCCCAAGAAGGTACTAGGCAGTTTATCTCTGCGGTATATTTGAATGATAATATTTGTAATACTTATCACGCTTTAATTAATGAGGAACGACGTGCTTTTTCAGATATTAATTTTAAAGTTATTACTCCAATGTTATTATCCTATATAGCGGTTTCCTATTTTGTCGTTAGTCCATTAGTAAGTAAAACCGAAGATACAAAATTGCATGACAACGTATTGAAATTGCTCATCCACGCTTTAATGACGTTATTCATTTTTCACCAACTATTTAAAAATCAAGAGTTAATATCGTCTCTTGCACAAAATCAATCGATTGAAGACAGGTGGCAGTATTTAGTTAGTGCGTTATCTAAAATGGAACCATATTTTTTAAAAAATCTGAACCAGTCTTTACAACTGGGTTTATCAGAAGAATCAATAGAGAACGGGCGTATAGACACAGGGTATATAGAGGCAGCACTCATACAATACAATCTTACTGAGAAATCAAAGGGCACGCAGCTTCTTGCTCAAGGCGAACAGCAGTCAGATGAATTAGAGGACTGGGAGGTAGTAGGTGGATCGCCTGCAAACCCGGATTTTTCTGGATAATGCCTACTACTGAGCAGCACAGTGCCGCCACTTATCAAGACAGCCTTTATACTTTCAAATTAGTAACTCTGAGAGGGCTGATGCAGCGCGCATTATCGGGTTATCTTCAGGGGGTAGATCTTTTTTTATTTTTGAAATAAAGCAAGTATTTTCATTAGTGCATCATAGGCTGAAAATGCTTCGTCAACGAGCATAGGATCAGCTAAATCATCCAAGCATAATATACTTCGGTAATGTTGCGTAACATGTGCTTCCAGTGTATCTAATAGCTTATCTGTAACCAGCACACCGGAGTGCATGGCATTGAGCTCTGTTTGATTGAGCGGAATGCGTAGGCGTAAGCACGCAGGGCCACCGCCGTTCTGCATGCTCTGTTTAAGCGGCACATAATGAACGGATTGAATTGGATTGCTTGAATCTGAAATTAAATCATTAATAATTTTCTCCACTTGAGGCACTGCTTGGCATTCCATCGGCGAAATTAAAGCCATATCAGTATGATTGGGTAAGGTAATCAGCTGTGAATTAAATAAATAGCTCTGCACAGCTTCTTTAAGTGAAAGCTGCTCTCGGTTTATTTGGATGATATTTAACTTAAAATTAGCTTGTTTTTGTAAGTGCTTAAGTCGATTTGTTTGATCTAAAAAAGCATCTTGATGAACCAAAAAAATAGACTCATTGGCAAGTGCTATCACATCATTATGAAATACACCTGCATCAATGGCTTTAGGGTTTTGTGCTGCAAACATAATTTTATCAGAAGGCAAAGTATGCTTTCTTGCAACTGCGTGAGAGGCTTCTAATGTTTGTCGTGCTGGAAAATTGAGAGAGGTTTTATGTGCGGCTTCTCTGTCATAAATAAACAAGTGTAAGCCTGGTGTGGCATGATTTTTTGCAAAACGATTATGGTTTGCAGCCCCTTCGTCGTTATAGTCGGGCGTTTTAGGCAAAACATCATGATGAACAAAATGCTGCTGATTTGGAAAAATAGTTTTAAGTAATGCCTTGGATGCATCGGCTTCTTGATGGCGATGCAAGTGATGCATTAAATTAGCAGCAGTAAAATGAACGCGCTGGTCTTTTGTGTCTGAACTGGGTGTGACAGTTGCTGCATTGGCAGCCCACATGCTAGATGCTGAAAAAGCAGCGCTTAAGGCACGCGGATTATGTTTTTTAGCCTGGTTCAACTGATGTGTGATTGAGCCCGTAAACCCGAGGCGATGAAGTAGGTCTAAATTAGGGCGTAATTGGGGCGGGAGTACGGCTTGTTTTAAACCCAGTTGATGCAATAGGCGCATTTTTTGAATACCCTGCAGCGCCGCTTCAGCGGGGTTAGATTGGGTGTTGCTATGTGCCATTGAGGCTGTGTTTCCATACGCTAGGCCCGCATAGTGATGGGTTGGTCCAACCAATCCATCGAGATTAAGCTCATAAACCGTCATGATGCCTCCAAATGAATACCCGGCAGGGGATTATCTGGAAAATCGAGTGTGTTTGCTTCAAGGCTGGCAATGGGGTAGGCGGCATAATCAGCGGCAAAATACGCACTGGCTCGATGATTGCCACTGAAGCCCACGCCACCAAAAGGTAAGGCACTTGAGGCACCTGTCGTGGGTTTATTCCAATTAATTAATCCAGCACGAATAGTTTGATAAAACTGCGCATAATGCGCTTTATTATCACTGAATAACCCGGCAGCTAGGCCATATTTTGTTTGATTAGCAAGCACAAGTGCTTCATCAAAATCATGATAATAATAAAGCTGAATTAAAGGCCCAAAAATTTCTTCATCGGGCGGATTATAAACGCTCCGCATATCTAAAATTCCTGGGCTTATGAGCGCTGTATTATCTTGTATATATTGCATTTCAAGTAAAGCATTCGCGCCGAGTGTGATTAGATTTTTTTGCACATTGATGAGCTTCTGTGCCTGATTTTTGTGAATCACAGGCCCCATGAACGGGGTGGGTGTCTTATTAGGTGCACCGATTTTTAATGCTTGGGTTGCAGTTAATAATTGCTGAAGAAACTGCTTGCCTGTTGGCGAGTCAGGAATAATCAAGCGTCTTGCGGACGTACAGCGTTGCCCCGTCGTTAAAAAAGAAGAAAGCAAGGTATTATACACAGCAGCGGGAATATTTGTAATGTTATCGTCAATAATAAGGGGGTTGTTCCCGCCCATTTCAAGCGCCAATAAAACCTCAGGTCGATGGCTCAATTGCTGATGAATGGCAAGGCCGGTTTGATAGCTTCCGGTAAAACACACGGCATGTATGGGGGTCTCAATTAGAGCATGTGCTGTTTCGGCATTGCCTTGAATTAAATTCAGGACGCCTTTGGGTAGCTTACTGTCATGCCAGCACTGCATGATAAATTCAGCCACATAGGGTGTATATTCGCTTGGTTTATAAATCACTGTATTGCCTGCAAGTAAAGCGGGCACAATATGGCCATTGCTTAAATGAGCAGGAAAATTAAAAGCGCCTAAAACAGCAACAACCCCGTGTGGCTTATAGCGCAGGCTTTGGTTGGTGTCATCGATTGCACTTGTGCTAGGGGATGTGCGTTCGTGATAGGCTTTGATACTGAGTTTTATTTTTTGAATAACAGCGGCTGTTTCGGTGCTTGCTTCCCAATAAGGTTTGCCGGTTTCAAGTGAAATCAGCGTACTGAGTTGCTCTGATTTGTTTTGAACGCATGATGCGAATTGCTCTAAGTATTGGATTCGGGTGTTGGTGCTTAAACTGGCCCAGGCATGCGCGTGATGCAGGGCTGTTTCAAATGCCGCAGAGACTTCAGGAGGCATTGCATTGTGGCCCTGCCAAATGGGGTGCTGGTTGACGGGGTTAGTTGAAATAAAAGATGTGCCTGAGCCGGTTATCCAATGGCCATCTATATAGTGTTTGCCGGTTGGTTGATGCAGTGTTGTCATGGAAAGACTCCTAGTCTGTATTCCAGGTTTCATGAACCAAATGAACGGTATAGGTTCCGTTTTTATTTTTAATACGTTCAAGTACACTATAAAGGGTTAATGCTTGCATGTCTTTTTGGATATGACCGATATTTAGAAAATATGTACTGTCCGTTGTAACATCTTCTTTTTGAATTGATAATTTTTTTAAAATCGCTTGAACTGTGTTGAGTGAGTCAATGCCTTTTTTACCACGGGCTGTGATGAGTTCTTCCATATATTTAACGGCGTTAGGTCCGTTCGCCATCGCCATTAATAATTCTTCGGGGGCTGTATTTAAGTTAACCTGTGTTTTGGGCGGGAGCGCGGTAAGATAAGGCTTTATTTTTTCGAGAGCATTAAGATTAATGTTGGGAACAAGTACAAGCTCTGAGAGGCTAACCATGGGAAGATGGGCAATGATAGGCTGTTTTTTTTCTTCATGCCCTGCTTTTACATCACTCACCCAAGTGGTTAGCGCTATGGTTATGGGATACGCTTTTTTCTCGTCGGTGTCTTCAAGTAGGTGCCTAGCCAAATGAAAAAAAGCTGTTTTGCTGTTTGGATATTTTAAATTATTAATATTAAACCGTGCATTTAAATCAATTAATTCTGAAGAAAAATGGGTGTTTGGGCATGAGGGGAAAATAATATTTTTTTCAGTGTGTGTGGTTTTCCCTGGTGTGTGCCCAAAGGATTTATTGTGTGTGAGAAAATCCATAGCCCAATACCGAATAGCGATGCTTTCTTGATGGAACGCGGCGGTCTTAAATAAAATACGCGTTGTGTCGAGATTGGTTTTTAATTGCAGCGTCATCGTTGTGGTTGCAATGGCCACCAACGTCATAATAAATAAAGCAGAAAGTAAGGCACTACCTCGGCGCTTAGTTAGCATTAGCACCACCTGGAATACTAAAAATAAGCGCGAGCTCTCCTAGCTTTTCAAAATTTAAATGCAGCTTAAAAGCACTAGGCAATGAGGATGCTTCCTCATGCCATTCATCAGACCATGTTTGATTTGACGATGCAAAAGAGAAATAGCATTGTTTTAAGTTGGAGAGCAAGACTTGTTTTTGAGGGGGGGATGAATCAAATCCATCGAGTTTAGCCCAGGTATTTCGCACTAATTCAGAGCCTTCACAGTTTAAAGCAACACGCCGTAAGGTGCTCTCGGAGGTTGACTCATCCAAAGCAACAAATCCACCCCGGGTAAACTCAATACTGCTTGTATTAGCAATAAAAGCGGGCCTTTTTTGCATGTCTTGTTCGCGCACAGGGCGTGCGACGATTTGAGAACTATCTTGCGTTATACGGCTGGCAGCAAGCTGTACTTCGTTGACCGGTTGTATTTGATTGGCAAGTCGCGTTTTGGTATCAAAGGCACGGCTGAGTAAACCAACACTTAAAGTGCCTAAGATTGCGAATATTGCGAGTGCGATAATCACTTCAATTAAGGTATAGCCTTTCATGGAATACTCCGAAAGCCAATGACGGGTGAGGTGTTGAAAGGCCCATTTTCATGTGGGCTTGCTGTTATTTCAATACGTTCTACAGTGCTTAAGTGTGTTGGACTTGCTTTAGCATGCCAAAACCATTGCTTTCCAAACAGGGCTATGTGCTCTGTTTTGTCTTGATTTTTTGGTAGTGAAGATAAATCGGCTTGAATTAAGGTGAGTGCTTGGGTGGCCACTAAATGCGCGAGCGCTTGGTCACGTAGGCGATGGGTGCCTTTAATTGTTTCGGATGTTGTCAGCAGGAGAGCCGTTAATGCAATGCTAATAATAGCCAGCGCAATCAACACTTCGATGAGTGTAAAGCCTTGTGCTTTAATTTTAAGTGTTCTAAATTTAAGCGTCATAACGCGCCTGCTTTTTTAAGTAAAATAACGCCATTAGCATGGGCGCTTACTTGTGCAATGGGTGATTGTCCCGGTATGCCAAAGATCAGCGTGAACGGCGTTATTTCACCTGAAGCCTGAATCATAATAGGTTGTTTTTGTTGAGATAACGTATGCAACCTTGTGGTGTGTATATCTGATTTTATCCATTGATCTGGCGGCATAAAACGCAATATTTGGTACGATTCAGGTGAGATTTGAATGCGGTAAGGGGTTGCCTCAAGAATAGCATGATACCGAATGAGGCGTAATTTTTGTGTGAAGCGTTCAGCTTCGGCTTCAATGCGTTGACTTTGACCAAAGTCACCAAAGGCGAGTAATGCCATACTGGCGGTTATGCCAAGAATGACAAGTACCACCAGTATTTCAATTAAGGTAAAGCCGGACTTATTGGTCCGCATTCCAGTTTCCGATTTCAGCATTGACGCCATCGCCACCTGTTTGTCCGTTTGCACCCAATGTAAAAATATCAATTTCACTATGTTGTCCTGGGTTTAAATAAAGATAAGCATGGCCCCATGGATCTTTCGGTAAGCTTTTTAAGTACGCTTTCCAATGCTGAGGTGTGGGTCTGGTGCTTGGTTTTTTAACCAGCGCTGCCAGCCCTTGATCGGTGCTTGGGTAAAAGCCATTGTCTAGGTGATAGAGTTCAAGTGCATTTTGTATGCCAAGTAAATCTTGTTTGGCTTTAACGATGCGCGCGTCATCAGGACGGCTCATAATTTTAGGAACAACAAGAGAGGCTAAAATGCCAAGAATGATCACAACGACCATGATTTCAATCAGCGAGAATCCACGTTGTTTTTGCATGTGCTAAACCTCCTAAGGCTTTAAATAATTTAAATTAATTAACCAGTTGTTCCATTGAGAAAATAGGCAACAACGTTGCGAGTACGATAAATAAAATCACACCGCCCATCATGAGAATAACCAATGGCTCAAGTAAAGTCAGGGCTGTATCGATTAAGCGACGAATTTCAGTATCAAGATACACCGCGGTTCGTTCCATCAAAGGGGCTATTTGTCCGCTTTTTTCACCACTGGCAATGAGGTGTATTGCCATCGGGGTAAAAAAAGTGGTTTCAGCCAAGGCCTGACTAATCGCCATACCTTCTTTGACTCGAACGGTTGCCTGTTCAAATTTTTCACGCATGATAACATGATTTACAAGACTTGACGAAACACGCATCGTATCGAGTACACTGACCCCAGCTGAAAAAAGAATGGCAAAGGTATGACTATAGCGTGCAACGTTGTTTGTAATCAGTATGTGATTTACGCCTGGGACGCGTAATAAAAACGCATGAAATCGTGTTTTAAATGCGATATTTTGTAAGGCTTTTTTAAAGCCAATGCCTATTAATAGCATGAGCAAAGTAATATATAATCCAAATTGCTTCATGCCCTGGCTTAACATAATTAAAGTACGTGTGGCTGCAGGTAGTGTTTGACCACTGTCAGTAAATACACCGACAATTTTAGGGACCACAAAGGCAAGTAAGAAACCAATAATCGTGATGGAAATAAAAAGCATTAAGCTTGGATAAATCATGGCTTGTTGGACTTTCTGGCGTATGGCTTGTTGGTGCTCGGTGTAGTCAGCTAATTTTAGCAATACGTTATCTAAGCGGCCGGTTTGTTCGCCGGCGGATACAGTTCTTCGATAGAGTTCAGGAAACTGTGCGGGATATTCATCCAGTGCCTCTGCAAGGCCATAGCCTTCTAATACTTTAGAGCGAATGCCAATGATGAGCTGACGAATGGGCGGTTTTTGTGATTGTTCGCTGACCCCTTGTAATGCTTCATCAAGCGGAATGCTCGCACTTAACAGCGTGGCTAACTGACGGGTGAAGAGGGCTAAATCTTGGGTTTTAAACGCGTGCCTATGGCTGGCTTTTTGTTTTTTTTTGAACAGCGACACATCGGTTGGCATGAGCCCCTGTTTGCGAAGCAGCTGTCGTGCATGCCAGGCGGAATCCGCCTCAATAACCCCTTTTGAAGGGCTTCCGGAAGCTTTGAGTGCATGATATTGGTAAGCGCCCATAAGAAAATTAGCTTTGCTTTCTGCTTGGTTTGATATAGTGCATTTTAAACTATTGGGTTTCTTGTGTCATTAAGGTAGACTGAAGAACCTTAAGGTTGTCTTAAATATTGCAGCCAATTTTAAGGAGAAAGGGAATGACAAGCACAGCGGTCCGTGATGCAGATGCAATAAAACATCATCAAACTAAACCAAGCGAGTTACGTTTTGCAGCTGTACGCGATGCAATTGAGCATTATCAAGCCAAATTTATTGATTTGCGTTTTACATCTTTAGATGGAAAAGAACACCACATCACCATACCCAAAGAAGGCTTCGATGAATCACTCGTTGAGCATGGTAAGGCCATTGATGGTTCTTCTTTCAAGGGCTGGCAGAAAATACATCAATCTGATTTAATGCTTGTTCCCGATACATCGAGCATTATGCTCGATCCGTTTTATAAAGAAAAAACAATTTTTATTCGTTGTAATGTTGTTAATCCAAAAACAAACGAAGGCTATTCACGCGACCCACGGTCTATTGCGATACGTGCCGAAGCGTATTTACGTTCAACAGGTATAGCCGATGAAGCATTTTTTGGCCCAGAGCCAGAGTTTTTCTTGTTTGATGATGTCTGTTGGGAAACAAACATGGGGAATGCATTTTATCGCATTAACTCAGAAGAAGCGCATTGGAATTCAGGTAAAACGTTAGATGGAGGCAATATAGGACATCGCCCACGCGTTAAAGGCGGTTATTTTCCTGTGCCACCGGTTGACTCATCACAAGATATTCGTTCCGCTATTTCAGCCGCACTCGGCGCTTTAGGGATGGTGGTTGAAGCGCATCACCATGAAGTGGCAACGGCTAATCAGTGTGAAGTGGCAACGCGTTATAAAAAATTGCTAGATAAAGCAGACGACATGCAGGTGCTCAAATATGCAGTGCATAATGTCGCGCATCAGTATGGAAAAACAGCAACGTTTATGCCGAAGCCTTTGGTTGGGGATAACGGCAATGGGATGCATTGTCATCAATCACTTTCAAAAGATGGTGTTAATTTGTTTGCAGGGGATAAATATGGCGGCTTATCCGAAATGGCATTGTATTATATTGGTGGAATTATACATCATGCCCGCGCTTTAAATGCCATGACGAATCCAACTGTGAATAGTTATAAGCGATTGCTACCTGGTTTTGAGGCGCCTATATTGCTTGCTTATTCTGAACGTAATCGTTCGGCATCTATTCGCATTCCATTGGTTTTTTCAGACAATGCACGTCGTATCGAAGTTCGTTTTCCTGATGCAACTGCAAATCCATATATTGCTTTTTCAGCCATGATGATGGCGGGGCTTGATGGGATTCAACGTAAGCTGCATCCAGGGGATGCGATGGATAAAAACTTATATGATTTGTCATCGAATGATTTAAGTGAAATCCCTCGTGTTGCAGAGTCGCTTGAAGAGGCTGTTTCGCATTTAGAACAAGATCATGAGTTCTTAATGCAAGGAGATGTATTCAGCAAAAACTTTATTGATGCACATATTGAATTATGTAAAGCAGATATTATGTATTTGAAGAGCATGGTGCATCCTGCTGAGTTTGAAATGTATTATAGTAGTTGAATTTTAGTTTAAATTTAAAGCATTTAGAAAGCCTGCCGCTACAGTAATATATGTATGTGGCGGGCCCCTTTGGGCTCAAAGGGGAAATGTATGGAAATTATTTTTGATGGTAGACACGATGGTGAAGAGGCATCAGAAAACTTAGCTCATATTATCAAGTTATTTAAAGAACGTTATCATATTGGTCAATTTCGTGAGATGCACCTTTCCGTTACTTTAGTCGATGATAGAGGGGAAGATGTTGAACTCATGGATACCCAGACCAACCAGCCTTACCGCGTCATTGAAGTGTATCAAAATCAAAATGCGTATGCTGTTTCACAAGGCGTGAAACACGCTGGTTTAAAATTAGTAGTTGACAATACCCCTAAAAAATAGTCATATAAAAGATCAATTTAATTCATTAAAGGACTAATGGATGCCATTTGATATACCTAATATAAATAAATTATCTTTAGATGGTAAATTAGCCATTGAGCAAGTGTTGCGTACTGTTGCGGCGGGTGATTTTCAGGCAGATGAAAAGAAAATTGAGGCATTGGTCGAAGAAAAGCTTAAAGCGGTTGTGGACAACAGTGGTGTTGATGACTGGATTAAATCACTTGAAAATAAAACGACTTTAGTTTCAGGCATTGTTTTGATGCTTAAAGCGGGTAATACAGTGGCCCATTACGTTGAAGCAGGTTCTGGACGGGCTGAGGAGCAACGTAGTAGCCTAGAGCAGCAAATCAGAGCGGAACATATTGCTTTTTCAATTCCGAGCAGAGGCGCCTCATCGCATCAGCAGCGCTATATGGCAGATTTGATGACGCTCATTGAGCGGACCCCAATACATAAAATACCGAACTTCAAAGAATTTTTAGGCATTCGCACGATTCCACCTGAAACACCAAGGGGCTCTGTTTCTCATCAGGCCCGTTCTTTCTGTCAAGCGGATACAGGTGTTATACGAGATATTTCAAACACGAAAGCGCTTTCTATTGTATACAGAGAATTATATTCCCATCAAAGCATTGTATGGCCCGAAGTATTTCAACAGGTTATGCAAATGTTTCAGGCTGGAAATCTTGCAACGCATTATTTGGATTCGGTGAGGCAAGGCAGCAATCACTTAAATACTTACCGCCAAATCATTTTTAGTTTGATATTTATACGTACGTTAGAATGGCAGTTGCTGCACCCAACCGATGTAGAAACAGGTGCTTGTTTAGAGCTAGAAGACTGTATTACGCGTTGTGAAGCACTTGAAAATTTTTTAAATAATATTTTAGAAGATGGCGTTAAACCAGAACTTTCAGGTTACACAAAAAAAACACCTTGGGTTGCGTATATTCATGATACACGATCGCTGATTCAAGATCTTCGAAGTGCTTATTTAGGTGAGCAACTCAAAAGCTTTTCGATTGGGCGTTTATCTATTCCTGCACGTGAAATTGCGATTCGCTCTACTGATGCAATGTTAAAAGTAATTTATCGTGATCGTGAACAAGGATTTACTGTAAAAGTAGCGGATAGTTTAGCTGAGCTTCTAAAAAGTTTGAAGAGAGCACTGGATCGCGATCCTAATATTTTAAACGCATTTAGGCCTTATGTATCTGCTTTGCCTAAAGTATCAGGTACCCAAGCGCTCTTGCCTGGCATTAGAGAAGTTCTAAATGCACAGCCAGAAACGCTTTTAGATTTGCTCATTATTTTTTCTCATCTTACAAGACCCGAGCGAGGCACTTTGAAGCACGCATTAGAACTACAGGCAAGAAATAGCCAGGGAGAGGCAGGGCTTTTTTTAGGGTTTTTAGAAGTGCTTGATGAGAAATATATTAGACCGCTTAATCAGGCTTTAAAACAAACCGGAAAAGAAGAATACCAAGGCATAGCAAGAAGAACATATCGAGCACATAAAGTCGCTACATGCTTTATTGGGTCTTTGGCTGTTGTATTGGATGCTTTTCAAGTCAAAGTAGATACCACACGTAGTCTGAGAGCAGCGGCCAATAGTTTTGAAGCTGCAGGTGGAGAGGAAAGTCGAGTGTCCGTTGTGTGTCAAAATACGGGAAAATATCAAGTTGAATTAATTAATGCAAATAATCAAAGTTATGACAAAGAGTCAGCAGAAACCCCGCCATATTTTTATCCTGATATATGCGTTTTTTTCAGTGCCGAGCAAGGGATTACAGATAATATTAATCAACTCCCTCCGGCAATTAATAAACTAGCGGGTATTGCAACGCTTTTTGAAGACATAGATCAATTTATTGATAGCTATCCAAATGTATTAAAAAAGCCGATTTTTTTGGATTTTTTAAAACGATGTATTGATAAAGTAGAAATAACACATGATGGCTTTACGCGTTTATTTGAAGGTGCTCAGCAAACGTTTGGTCGTTTAGATGGTCAACTTAAATGTGAGTTATTTCCTATCATGCTCGAGCTTAGAAAAAGCTCGAAGAATTTCAAATTAGTGACTGAAGAAATTGCACATGTGATTAATGATCCACAGTTTATTCAAGGTCGAGATGAAACATTTAAAGAAAAAGTGAATGCAATTATTCAAATATTTAATCGTATTTTCAATGAGTCTGCTGAATTGGAGGGGCTTCTTGCCAAGAAAAGAAGGCCGAGCATGTATAGTAGTAGGCATAACGAGCACTTTTTGCCTTCTAGTTTACGCAGTGTATCTGAAACCAAAGAGTCAGGAGAAGGGGCTTCTGATTCATCTGATTTATCTCCTTTTACGCCAACCTCCCTTGAGCGCTCAGCTAGGCCATTACCGTTAGAGTTTGTTCGTCCAAGCCCGGATAAAACATCTGAGAAAAAAATACAGCGATTGTTCTTAATGGGGGTTGTTCAAGAGTGTACTACTTGTGCTCAGGGCCGTCAAAAAGAAGAGCTCAAAGCCTTAAATCAGCAAGTTTTAGAGCATATCGATGTATTCTCATGGAATTTAAAAAAATATGTATTGGCTTTAACGCGCGTGGCTTCTGATGCTCAAGATACAAGGCAAGATACGCTTCATTTTTTTAAAGCGCAAGATGAGGCGCCAATTGATGTTTTAGTGGGGGTGATGAAAAGCACGCACACGAACAAAATTTTACTTTTTTCGACTCTTTTGTTTGGGACTGAAGTGGTAGACTTATCAACAATGACCAAAGAAAATATTAAGGTAAAGTTGAAGCAGTGGGCCTTTATAGAAAACGAAATGCAAGATACAGAAAGTGATATATCAGAGGGGGATAATCCACTGTCAGCAGCTGCCTTTAATGGTGTATTAGCGCTCGTGGAGCGTTAAGGCTTTGTTGCAGTACTAACTGAGTCATTTTCAATAGGCAGATCTAGCGTGTTTTAAAACTTTCCGGCATGCCGAGCTGGGTCATTTTATTTAAGATCCCACAGCCAATCATGAGCTCTTGTTGTTGTCTTTCAAATTT
>JAHZKG010000065.1 GCA_022600515.1 Gammaproteobacteria bacterium | reverse complement strand
CTGCAAGCTTGAAATGCTTAAATTCAAAACAGGACTAAATCACTTTGCTATAAAATATAAATTGGTCATACGGGCGAATCAGATCGCAATGCAGGAGTTAAAAAATATGACTTGTTAACGAGCCCCGTGCGTAAGGTGAGTTCATTATCTAGCTTCAGATTATCAATTTCGTTTTGTTTTTTCATAAACCACCTGCCTTTTCGAAATATTTCTTGGTTAACTTTCTACTTGGAAAAAGTGTTTTAAGACATATGGTGTATTTATCTTTCCTAACAAATGGAACAAGATAAATATGACTATTAATATCCAATACATATATTTTTTGGTTGGGATATTTTTCTATATTATGACGCTCAATAATGTCTAGTAATTTACCACATTCTATAGCGGCTACAACATCTTCAAAGCAAATTCTTCGTTCTTTTATCAGCAGCTGATTTTTATCAGCCGAAAATTCAAAATTATTATTCATAATAATAATTATTGTACAATGTGAAACTTTTGTTAAACCGGCTTACTTTGTCTCGGCGTTATTGAAAAACTAAATCTTATGCACCCTTTATAGTGATTTTATTTTTAAGTGAGCCACAAGAAAATCCCTACGTGCCGTAGCTTGCTCACGCCTAAGAAATGTTAATAGATCTAGTTTAGTTCACTTAGATCACAATATAATTATGCTCAATAATAAGTATATACACCTCAAAAGTGAGGAGCGCTCAGGAACAAGTCGCGTTACGTAGATGTGTCATTTTAAATTTAATCGATTATACTAACCACCTCGATGCCGGCCTCTTTAGAAGCGTCAGCTGCGCCTTCATCGCTTCTTTTTCGTTTGAATTTAAGATCAAGTCTGTTCCACTGGATCCTACGTGATTCTAAAATTAAAAATCACTTATATTTAAAGAGGTTGTGGGCGATCTAGGATTCAAGTAAAATTAATATCTTGCGCTTTATAAGGGGGTAGGTCGCAGGCTCATCCCCTTCCTGCACGCTACTTTCCTCACCTGAAGAAGCGTTAAATACTTTCTTTATGGGTAACTTTAATACATTATAATCTTTGGTAAAAACAAACCCAGCGACACGTAGGCTGAAGCCCACTTGCCAGCGCCCTAATATTTAGAGCATAAACAAATGATTGCTATTATTATTACTATCATCTTGGCTTTAACTTTATACTGTATATACAGTATGTTATCTAAAGTCCGCCATCAAACCAGCCATAAACTGCGGCTATCCGATAAAATTAAGCTTGCCGTAACCGGCATCATTGCTTTTGTCTCTGACACCATCGGTATTGGTAGTTTTGCTGTTAATATTGCTTTATCAAAATATCTTAAAACATTTGAAGATCACGAACTGCCCGCCGTATGTAACGGCGCGCAAGTGATTCCTGGCACACTCGAATCTATCTTTTTTATTCAGCTTATTCAGGTTGATCTTGTAACGCTCATCACGCTTGTGCTCGGGGCCTCTGTTGGCGGAATGCTTGGCGGCAGTGTTATTTCTCGGCTGAGCCAACAAAAAATTCGCCTTGCTATGATTGTGGCTTTTGGCGGGATTATTGCCCTGTTGCTTTTAAAACAACTGGGGCTCATTCCCGAAACAGGCCAACTGATTGCCTTAAGCTCATGGAAACTCATCGCAGGATTTTTTGCCATGATCATCTGCGGTTCCCTCACCTCAGTTGGCATTGGGATATTCGGTATGATTCAAGCCGCTTTATTTCTTCTGGGTGTATCCCCTGCGGTCGCTTTCCCTATTATGACCACAGCGGGCGCTATGCAGCAGCCGCTCACAACACTGGTTTTTCTAAAGCACGGTAAAATTCCGCTGAAGAAGACACTCATTCTAAGCGCCTTTGGATGTCTTGGTGTTTTAATTTCTCTGCCGATTATTAGTCATCTTAATACGCATTGGCTTCATAATTTGCTGTTACTTATTATGATTTATAATATTGTTTCGATTGGCCTGACGTACTGGCGAAAAAAAAATGCGATCACAGAAGTACTGCATCCAGGGCCAGCATAATACCGTCATAACAACCGGTAGAAAAATACCGCCAATAGATATTGGGTAACCTAATACAAGTTGAATCAGCAATAAAATCAATTGATATAAACAGCTAAATATAGCAACCCCAAACAATTGCTGCGGTATCAAAAGCAACCGAAAACGTTGTGCACGCTTAGATACAACCCAAGCGGTTAATAACAGCGCAAACGCTTGTTGCCCTAAAGCACCCGCACCCAACGCATCCAGCACTAACCCCAATAACATAATAAACAATACACTCATTTGTTTAGGCGCGGTGCATTGCAAATAAATAACGAACAATAACAACCAGAGCGGCCTGAAAAATACGAGTGGTACGCCCAAAGGAATGATACTTAAGACGTATAATATGCCTATGACCATACTCAAACGCAGCATTGGTATTCTCATACAGTGCTACCTTGTTGACGTAAACGTGCTTTTATTTCTTTTTTAAGTGCTGTGTTTTTTTTATCTGGCCAAACCAATAAGAGCAATCCATCTCGATGATAATGTGTAAAAGGCCGTACATTGACTCGAATAAATTCCTCGCCGGATAGATTACCAACCGCTTCAACCATGCCCACCGGATAACCTTCAGGATAAGACTGACCAAGACCTGAGGTCGCAAGAATATCTCCTTTTTGCACCAAGGCCGTTTTAGGTAAGTAAATCAACGCCAACTTATCCTGCCTATTTGTCCCAGCTAAAATAGCGGTTTCTCCCGTTCTTTGATTTCTAACAGGAACTGCACTCGCTGAATCTGAAATCAACAACACCGTGCTTGTCATAAAGCCCACATCGATCACTTGGCCCGTTACACCTTCTGTATCAAGGACGAGTTGACCGGTTACAACGCCCTCTCGTTTGCCTTTATTTATGATGAGTACATGACGCATTTCCGTTGTTTCAAACGCTAATATCCGTGCGGCTGCCATTTGATGTTCTGATTTTTCAGATAGAAAAAGCATTGATTTTAAAAGTTTATTTTCGTTTTCTAAAGCTAAAAACTGTTGTAATCCAGCTTTTAAATACAGTTGCTCTTCATGTAGCACACGTGTTTCATCAAGCAAGGCTTGCTTACTTCCCAAAGCCATGCGACTCCAGGTTATCAAACGCGTGGGGGCATCAACTATATATTGAAGTGGATAAACCAATGAAGCAAACAGTCGATGCACAGGCATGATGGTATCCTGTCTATCTAAAAACATCAGGCAAAACGAAAGCAGCAAAGCCAATGGGAAGTGCCAAAGGCTTTGTTCTGATGCGCTATAAAACTGATTGCGTTTTTTATTCCGTCGAAAGGAAGTCGCCACCGCGTAAGTCCATGGTTTCCAATGCTTTCCCACCGCCACGTGCAACGCAGGTTAGAGGGTCTTCAGCCACCAATACCGGTAAGCCTGTTTCTTCCATTAACAAGGTATCCATGCCTTTCAATAAAGCACCTCCCCCCGTTAATACCATACCACGCTCTGCAATATCTGCCGCAAGCTCAGGCGGAGCAAGCTCAAGTGCCGCACGAACGGAGCCCACAATACCAGACAATGGCTCTTGAAGTGCTTCTAAAATTTCAGCACTTGTAAGTGTAAAGCTGCGGGGAACACCTTCAGCTAAATTACGGCCTCGCACTTCAATTTCAAATAAATCACGACTTGAGAAAGCCGAACCGACTTCATGCTTAATACGCTCTGCTGTGGTTTCACCAATCAACGTACCATAATTACGTCGCACATAAGAAATAATCGCATCATCAAATTTATCACCACCAATCCGAACAGACTGATGATACACAATGCCACTCAGTGAGATAATAGCAACTTCGGTTGTTCCCCCACCAATATCAACCACCATTGAGCCGCTGGCTTCTTCAACCGGCATACCAGACCCCAAGGCCGCTGCCATTGGCTCTTCAATTAAGAATACTTCTCGCGCACCAGCGCCCATAGCAGACTCACGAATAGCGCGGCGCTCTACCTGTGTTGAGCCACAAGGAACACAAACCAAAACACGTGGGCTTGGTCTTAAAAAACGATTTTCATGCACTTTATGAATAAAATGCTGAAGCATTTTTTCAGTTACAAAAAAGTCAGCAATCACGCCATCTTTCATAGGACGAATGGCATTAATATTACCAGGTGTTCGTCCAAGCATACGCTTGGCTTCAACCCCTACTGCAGCCACCCGCTTTTGGCCTGCTTCGTTGCGCAGTGCCACAACGGAGGGTTCGTTGAGTACAATGCCATTGTCTCGAACGTAAATTAATGTATTTGCCGTGCCTAGGTCAATCGACAAATCATTTGAAAAAACACCGCGTAATTTTCTAAACATAATCAAAATAACCTTAATATCATATGGCAAGCACTTTAACTCAATCAGAATCTAAAATCGACTGTCTTCAAGCATTAATATATTCCCAAGCTTTCCAGCAAGCGTTTGATCGTGTGTTACCACAACCAAAGCCGTCTGACGGGATGCATTCAGTTCAAGCATTACGTCAAATACTTGTGTTGCTGTTGCTCTATCTAAATTTCCTGTTGGCTCATCAGCTAACACACACATAGGGCGTGGCACCAAGGCACGCGCAATGGCGACACGTTGCCGCTCACCCCCTGATAATTGAGCCGGTTTATGCGTAAGCCGCGAAGACAAACCAACCTCAGTTAACATCGATTCTGCTTCGGCTAAGACTTCGTCTTTATCACGCCCTGCAAGCAAAAGAGGCATCGCAGCATTTTCAAGGGCCGTAAATTCAGGTAACAAATAATGAAATTGATATACAAAACCGATGTGTTTATTTCTAATATGACAGCGCGCCTTTTCAGATAAATTTTGCCAATTTTTATCTTGAATTAATACAGAACCAGCTGTTGGTTTATCTAACCCACCTAATAAATGCAATAACGTACTTTTTCCTGCACCTGACGGCCCAACAATAGCCAAGCGCTCACCCGCTTTTATTTTTAAATTAAGCGCTTTAAGCACAGACACATCTGCCTCACCATCATGATATGCTTTTGTTACTTCACGGCACTCAATCAAATACTCACTCATGATGCAAAGCCTCTGTAATTACGGTTTTAGATGCACGAAAAGCCGGGTACAGTGTTGCGATAAAGCTCAATAACAAAGCAGCCAGTGATACTTTCAGTACATCAGCCATTAAGATTTTTGATGGCAAATAATCAACAAAATAAACATTTGAGGCCAATAATTTAACCCCAAAAAAGCTTTGGATTGCATTCAATAAGTCAGTGACGTTATAAGCCAACAAGAGCCCGGCACCCAGCCCAATTAAAGTCCCAACCAGCCCCACCAACATGCCTTGAACCACAAAAACACTTAAAATAAATCGAGGCGTTGCCCCCATGGTTCTTAAAATAGCAATATCAGATTGTTTATCATTCACAAGCATCACAAGTGATGAAACCAAATTAAATGCAGCCACAACAATAATCAACAGCAGAATAAAAAACATCATGGTTTTTTCCATTTTAACCATCTGGAAAAAATCACCAAACTGCTCAGTCCAGTTCCCAATACGGTAACCTTCTCCGAGTATCTGAAAAATCACTTCGGTTAAACGCGGGGCGTCATACACATCTTGAATACGCAGCTTAAGACCCGAGACTTTTTCACCCAGCTGCATTAACTTTTGAGCATCGTTTAAATCAATAAAAGCCAGCTTGCTATCAAAACTAAAGCCGGCGCCTGCTGAAAAAATACCGACGACTGTAAAGCGTTTAAACCGCGGCTCCATGCCAGCAATACTAACAGTAGCTTTAGGAATCATAACGGTAATTTTATCACCCACCATAACACCGAGCGCCTCAGCAAGTTCTCGCCCAAGCACTGTTCCAAAATGTGGTAGTTTATTTAAATCACCTATTAGTATTTTATTATCTAGATGCGTAATATCTTTTTCTTGTTCAGGTAAAACGCCGGTTAACATCACGGGCAACACCTGCCCATCATAGGTAATCAGGCCTTGTTCTGCCACAAACGGTGCAGCACCTAATACACCAGGCACTGCCGCTATTCTTTCTTGGACGGTTTGCCAATCATGTAACACGCCCTCTTCACCGGTTACTGTAATTTCAGGGGCCATATTAAAAAACCGCTGATGAATTTCGTCATCAAACCCATTCATTACAGATAGAACAGTGATTAATACCATCACGCCCATAGCAATACCAAGCATCGAAGTAAATGATATAAACGAAACAAAATGTGTTTTTTTGCGCGCTCGCATGTAGCGAAGCCCAACATAAAGTGCTAACGGCTTGAACATGGTAAAGCAAAGCCTAAGTTGTACGATTAGAAATAGAATTGTAGTAAAAATCAAGCCAAGAAGATAGCGCTATATGCACTTATACCAACAACTCCGGAACAACCCACATAGTTATCCACGGAATCTGTGGATAACTATGTGGGTTCATTTAAAATTAAATTTACACTAGCATTCCCATGCGAGTTATTTTAACATCCCGATCGCTTTGAAAGCTTAAATCAAACAGGATAATAAGGATTTTAAAATGAAAGGTTTTTCGATGAAAAATGACCAAGGTGAATTGACTATACTTTTGGTTAACCCAGCCGAAGGTGACGTACTAACTGAGCAGCAATCAACACGCTTACTGCCCTATGTATTACATGCTCTTGCGATTGATGCAAACAAACCATCGCCTGCAATCGTAGCAAAGATAAAAGCATCGCTAACTGTGTCTAACGGTCAATTATACTTAGACAACTTACTGGATGTTGATAAACAAAATATATATCAGCTAATAGACCCTATCTGTTCTGCATGCGATTCTTATATCAAAGAACAATTAATTGTTCCTCAAGTAGGCAGGCCCGGCACACCTGCTATTCGTCACCGCATCATGAGTTTTGCCCCAGGTGAAACCGAAGGAAGTATTGAGGTGAAATACACCGAACTGGGTGAATTTAATAACTTTGATGTCGCAATGGAAAATCTTGCTGCACTTTATCCTTCTGTTGAGCGAATAGCGCCTGAAGAAGAGCTGCGTGAAACTGCCGAAGCAAGCCCAGTCTCCAGACCCTAGACATGTCTTCCTGCCTACTTAGCCCGATTTATTCGGGCTATCCATGATTTGCTTTAGATTAGACCACCCGAATAAATCGGGTGGCGTAGGCTTAAGAGTCTACTTGTTAGTGGCTAACCCTATACGCCACTCACACACTCAGGCGAACCCGTATAATCCAAGCTATCTGGTGTACTACTTTCATCGACATCTACTGACCTAAAAAAGCGGTACTTCGTTCTATATTTTCCAGATAAGCCTTCTTCTTCCATCAGCTGATGAAGCTTACCCTCATCCATAGCAACAATCTCATTGATTGTTTGATTAATCAACTCAGGATTAAATTCAGAGGCTATTCTAGCCAGTTCGTCATTAATTAATCTTGCCCCTGGCTTTTTATCATAGCAACGAATTGCTTTACCATTATTTTTAAACAATAAACCATATAGTTTTTCTGGCGGTAACTGTAATGTGTTTTTTCCAAACCACTCCAAAAATGTCAGTGCAATCCCTGCATCCGCAAAATTTACCATTTTCTTGATTAACTGCTGCTCTAGTACCGCAGTATACTGCTCAGTTGTTAAGTGCTTATTAATATATAATTCATCTAAAATGGCTAGATAGTGCTTAAATTCAGGTACACGTGCTTTATTTCCAACCTGAATAAAGCGCTGCAATAAGGTATTCGTAGGATGCACATCATCAAGCATTAATTCCTGGTATGCTTTTGCTGGCATAAAATTAAAGTGACTCATTTTATGCAGGAATTTAATACACAAATCAAAAACATGCGCTGGGCTTTTGGGATGTAATGAACGATGCAATGCTTCATCAAACGTTTCTTTAACAACCAAGGGATTAATATAACCATCCGCCAAGGCATGTTCTAAGAGCCCAATATAAAGCGCTGTTATGTCTTGATTTTTATGCATGAGCAATTCAGCTCGAACAGCTTCTGACCCAATAAGTGCCTCATGATATATTTTAGACGTGTTGGCTGCCTTACCAAGCTCGATTTTTTTATCAACTAAAAATTGTTTAAGTAATGCATTTTTTTCAGGTATTGATAGCCGTTTGTTTGATGATAAATTAGTCAGGAATTTTTTTAAATACATACAGTGCTCTTTGGGGGTAATAACCCCACCAACAAGGCAAGATCACAAAAAAAGAGCACTATACACTAATATAAACCATGAAAAAACCCCGCGACTGCGGGGCTTTCCATAAACAATCAACTTAAATCAATTAAAGTGAAATGTTTAAGCTCAAGAGAATCCCATTCTGGACTGGTATATTTTTAATGCTCCCGTTCAGTGTGTTCGGGTTAACGCTGTAGCCTAAGGTACCACCATAAACCCCTTGATATAAGACACTCAACGTTGAAGAGTCTGCGATTGGCATGCCAATCCCCCCTTGAAATTCACCGCCAAACTGCGATTTATTATTAATATTACTTTGATCCAAGTACATACGGCGATAAACAATCCCACCTTTCAGATCTAAAAATAAAGGGACATTTTGAGCGAAAGAAACCCTGAGGGTTGCTAATAAATCTAGCATGGGCGTTACATTCGCATCAATCGGCAAACCAGCCAAGAGATTTAAATCAGTTGGATCAATAAATAACCTCACGGCATTGCCATTCTGGACACCAATTTCAGCACCAAGAGAAGATTGTCCTAAATCACAAAAGGCTTTTCCTATAGCAAAACGACCAATAGGGGTTTGCCCTGTGCCATCAGCCCCATATTTATAAGAGGTATACCCGAGGCTTGCAGTCACTGACCACGGATGCACTTCAACCATTGGCGATGGCGGCGGCGGTGCAATCCCCATGGTACCTGCAAATGAAGCACATGATAAAAAACCACCGAGTAATGACAGCACTTGTTTTTTTAACATTGGGTCCCTCCAACGGAATAAAAGATAGAGCACGTTCCAGCCTATATTGATTACTGAAAACATGTCAAGACAAAAATAAACTAAAACCCCATTGTGTATCTGATTGGCTTTGTTATAATAGCTTCCGAAAGCCGGGGTGGCGGAATTGGTAGACGCGCCGGATTCAAAATCCGGTGATGGTGACATCGTGTGGGTTCGATTCCCACCCTCGGTACCATTAAGAAGACAATTTAGATCACTTCTTAATGGTACACAATACTTTTTAATACATAACGACTCATCTAATTATTTTCAAGATCCTAAGGTCCCTTTGCCCCAGTATTTTTAAGCTCAATATCTCCCTGCACCGGCTCACTATTAACGCTTTGGCTTGCTTCCCGAACTACTTGCATGCTTTCTTTCGTTAATGGTACTGGATTCTTAGACATAATGCCCTTTAACCTTTTAGATGATCCTTGTAGAACTCTAAGACTATCCGAAGATGAAACCAATGAACTGGCTTTGGAAGCGAATGTTCGGATAATAGAGGGGTTACTTTTATTTAAAGCCCTTATATTTGCTTCAGCATCGGGATCAATTAGAGCGGCTAGGTTTGTGGTTCCCTGCTGCAGAGATATCGTTCCAGACTCTATTTGCTCTAGAATTTTATTGCTTTCATTAGATATTTCAGTCAATCTTTCAGCGCTTTGCTTGCTTTGTTCATTTTGCTTGAAACCTAATCGACGCGCTTTGGCCCTGATAGGCGTAAAAACTTTATGACTAATCTCTGATGTGATTCCAATAAGTTGACGACTTTCCTCATACGTGGGCATAATAACCACCTAAAAGATAAGCATGTAATTTACAATACAGTCAAACTGGATGTATTTAGCAAATTATAGTTAACAAAATCCCCATGCAAACTGATTATTCAACATAAGATGCAGGTCATTTTCGAAGGTAATACTAGGGTGTGTTGACCATTCGGCTACAGCCTCCGTCCCGCCTACGTGCCGCGGTTTATGCCTGAGTTGCTTCATCCCGTTCAAAACCAGAAAAAACACCTGCTCGACGCATTAAAATTAAAAACGGTACAAAACCCAACGTAAACACAAATGCAATTTCATATAAGCCTACCCAGCCAATATAATGCTGCAACCCTGCACCGATGGGCCCTGAAAAAACACGGGGTAAAGCCGACACCCCAACCAAAATTGAAAACTGTGTTGCCGTAAAGCGTTTATCAACCCAACGCATAAAAAATGCAACCAATGCTGTTGATCCCATGCCAGCAGCCAAGTTATTAAAGACAACAGCCGTTGCAAATAAAGCCGTGTTTTGGCCTGTAATAGCCAAAGCAACAAACAACAAGTGACTGAGGGCTTGAAATAAACCAAACACCCACAGCGCACGATATAATGACCAGCGTGTAAGCAATAAGCCCGCACTTAACCCCCCTACCAATACAGCACCAACCCCCATCACTTTATTGACATAACCAATCACATCCAGCGAAAACCCCATACCTTGAATTAAAAACGGCATAATAATACCGCTGTGGGTGGTCGTAAATGCTTCGGCTAATTTATACGACAAAATAAAAAATAACATCGCAGAAATACCAGGCCTTAATAAAAGTGCTTTTGCTGGCGCAATATATGCAGTGAAAAACCCAGCCTCTTGATTTATGGCATCACAAGAAGGTTCAGGGCTCCAAATAATTGCAAACACCCCAACACCCATCAAAAGCCCCATTAAGCGATAGGTAATAGCCCAGCCAAAATGATATGCTGCAACCAACGCCAATCCACCTGCCAATAACACAGCCACCTGATAGCCGCATACAGCAAATGACGCGCCAAGCCCATGCTCTTCTGGTTTTAAATATTCGGTTCTGTGTGCATCAATCGCAATATCTTGTGTCGCTGAACAAACAGCAAGAGATAAAGCAATTAAGGCCATTAATCCAGGAGAAAGCGTTGGTGAAAACCAAGCTAAAATATTAAACCCAATCAGTAGAAAAACTTGCATTGAAAGCACCCAACTCCGACGCTTTCCTAATTTAAACAATGAAAATCTATCAAGTAACGGGCTCCATAAAAATCGATAAATATAGGGGAACCCAATTAAACTCAGCATGCCTGTTGTGATAACAGACGCACCCGATGCCGCAAACCATGCTTGTAAGGTCCCCCCCAGAAGTGCCAATGGCAATCCTGAAGAGAAACCCAATAAAAAAACAATGAATAAACGTTTATTCATTATTTTTTAACAGCTTTTTTATCTTCTGCTTTTACATCCATCAAATGAACACTAAAAATTAATGTTTCGTTAGGTCCAATCAAATTACCTACATTTCGTGAGCCATAAGCTAGTTTAGCCGGAATATATACTTCCCAGGTTGAGCCTACAGGCATCAGTTGTAATACTTCGGTCCAGCCCGGAATCACTTGTGTTAATTTAAACGTTGCTGGTTTACCTGTTTTTTCTGTGCTATCAAATATTTCACCGTTTAATAAGCGACCTGTATATTCAACCGTTACCATATCTTCTTTGGTGGGTTTAGCGCCTGTGCCTGGTGTTAGGATTTTATACTGTAAACCACTGGCCAAGCTCACCACGCCTTTTTTCGTTTTATTTTCTTTTAAAAAGGCTTCACCCTTTGCTTTGTTATCATCTGCTTGTTTATTAAAGTCCGTGGTGCGTTTATCCATCATTTCTTTTTCAAAATCACTCAGCACTTGTTTCATTTCAGCTTCAGTCATCAGTAATTTTCCGCCGCTCATGCCATCTTCCATGCCTTTTGCGAACACTTTTGGATTAATTGTAATGCCTTGTCGTTTTAAGTTTTTACCTAAATCCGAACCAATACTATAAGACACTTTATCTTCCGTTGTACTTAGAGCTGGGGCCGTTGTATCAGCAGCAAACACCGAAGTAGACATTGCTACAACGACAGCGCCCGCTATCCATTTCATTTTCATCATCAATCATCCTCAAGATATAGTCTTTTGATATAGACGTGACAGCACGCCCCATACATTCGCATTTATTTTGCCTAAATTTAACTTGAATTACCAGCTTATATCATTAAGATATGGGGGATGATAAATAATTTATTAGAAACACTCACCGTCACGCAACTCAACCGTCGCGTACGTCGTTGGCTTGAAGAAGATATTGGTGCTATATCCGTTCAAGGTGAAGTCTCCAACTTAAGCCGCCCCACCTCAGGGCACGCCTATTTTTCACTTAAAGACACCACGGCACAATTACGCTGCGTATTTTTTAAAGGCCGACATCGCAAAGACACGAACACTATCTTACAAAACGGACAGGCTTTAATTCTTCGAGGCACCTTGAGTGTGTACGAAGCACGTGGCGATTATCAACTGATTGTTGATAGTATTGAAGCTGCAGGCGCTGGTGATTTATTTCAGCAATTTGAAGCCCTTAAACTTAAATTAAAAGCACAAGGACTTTTTGAGGCCACCCGAAAAAAAACATGGCCCAAATACCCAACCACCATCGGCTTAATTACCTCGCCCACAGGGGCTGCTATACGCGATATGCAAAGCACTTTAGCGCGCCGATTTCCTCTAAGCAATGTGCAACTTTATCCAACCGAAGTTCAAGGTGCGCAAGCAGCGCCTCAACTTATTCAAGCCATACAACAAGCAAATCGTGATGCCAAATGCGACGTATTACTGCTTGCTCGCGGTGGTGGCAGCCTTGAAGATTTATGGGCCTTCAATGACGAACAACTGGCTTATACAATTGCTGAAAGTCATATTCCCATTATCTCAGGCGTTGGTCACGAAACAGACTTTACTATTGCAGACTTTGTGGCCGATCATCGAGCCGAAACACCAACGGCTGCAGCCGTTGCGGCAACGCCTGATCAGCAGCAGCTCAAAGAGCATTGTCATCGTTTGCATTTACGCTTAAATACGGCCATGACCCGCATGCTGTCACATCAATCCGAGCGATTGAATATGCTCTCAGGCCGCCTTAAATCGCCCAAACACATCCTTCAGGCACACTGGCAAACCCTTGATTATGCCACCCGTCAATTACAGATGCACATGACCAACACACTTACGCAAAAGCAGCATGCGCTCAAACAGCTGGCGACGACCTTAAATGCTCTCAGCCCGCTTGCTACGCTCAACCGAGGCTACGCCATAGCATCCACAAAAACAGGGGTTATCAGACAACCACTTGACGCCCCTATTGGAAGCAGTGTTAATGTAAAGCTATCTCAGGGCTCACTCACCTGCAAGGTAACACAGCATGACTAGTGCATTGCTCGATAGCATCTTGTTAATTCCCCAACAAATACAAGGCAATTTAGATATACTTGCTTGGATTGTAGGAATTTTATGGGGTATTTTTTTTCTCAATCAACTACTCGGTGGCTTTTTATTTGTGCTCGGCATTGTGCCTCGAAAAATTTACGGCCTGCCTGGTATTTTATTTTCCCCTTTCTTACACGCTAACTTTAATCATCTTTTTTTTAACACCATTCCGTTACTCGCATTAAGTGCTTTTATTTTAATCCATGGACTGCCTTATTTTATCCTGGTCACTTTAAGCATTACGATATTAAGCGGTACGCTCGTTTGGCTTTTTGCAAAACCAGGCCGTCACATTGGCGCAAGTGGCGTCATAACCGGTTACTGGGGGTTATTGGTCACTGATATTTACTATGAAGGCAGTGCATCGGCTATTTTACTCGGCATTATCAGCTTGTATTACTTTGCTGGTATTTTCTTTGGGATTTTCCCAGGAAAAAAAGGGGTCTCTTGGGAAGGACACCTGTTTGGATTACTTGCCGGTATTGCAACTGCTTTTTGGATTAATTAGCAGGTATTTACGCATCAACAGAGGGCTTTATTGAATCATTCAATCAATTCACTATACCCATCGCTAATGGCGTTGCGGACTTAAGGTAAATATGATCAAATACGCGCATGGACAGACGACTGACAACACAAGAACGTGCGGACTTACAAAAACGGCATAAGAAAGAGCGAGATAAACGCCTTTGCGATCGCATTAAAGCGGTATTGGCTTTTGATGATGGCTACAATTATTCTGAAATAGCTAAATTGTTATTGCTTGATGATGAAACGATTCGTCGTCATGTAAAATCCTATTTTTCAAAAAATAAATTAAAGCCAGAAAATGGCGGCAGCGCAGGTTATTTAAGTACGATTGAAACAGGTTCGCTGTTATCTCACTTATCTGAAAAGACCTATTTATATGTTAAAGAGATTTGTACTTATGTTCTGAAGCAGTTTAAGAAAACCTATAGCATAAGCGGGATGACGAAATGGTTACAAGCGAACGGCTTTCGTTATAAAAAACCACATGGAATACGTGCTAAGGCAGACAAAGCCAAGCAAGAGGCATTTATAACATACTATGAGAAGCTAAAATCTGACCTTCCTAAAGACAAAGTAATTTATTTTTTGGACGCATCAGACCCTCAGCATCAAACAAAATTGGCCTATGGATGGATAGCCAAAGGGGGTCAAAAAACGTATTAATTTAATTGCTGGTATCAATTTAGCTGACCATCACGTTGAGTATGCAGAGGCCCAGTGGGTTAATGGCGAGCGCATTAAGTCTTTTTTGAAGCAACTTATCCAGGCTAAGCCAGCGGCTAAAAAAATACATGTTATTTGGGATAATGCGGGATATCACAGAAGCCAAGCGATGCGTGATTTTGTTAAAACAACAAATATCGTACTTCACTTCCTTCCACCCTACAGCCCCAATATCAACCCCATAGAGCGCTTATGGAAAATCATGCATGAAAAAGTGACTTACAATCATTATTACCCTAAATTTTCTGATTTTACTAAAGGAATTCTGAGTTTTTTTGAAAACATCGAGTTACATAAAAACACCATGCTTTCGAGCATCACGGATAATTTTCAGCGTTTAATATTTAAGTGAATCATTCATAGAATAAGCCCCCTCTCTCTCAGCGGTGAAATACGCTAAAGCACCGAAGTTACGGCAGGAAGAGGGTTGGGGAGAGGGTAATGGAAAAAACCAAGTTAAGGCAATATGCACGTGATTTACATCGCAATAGCACGGACACTGAAAAGCACCTTTGGTATTATCTTCGAGCGAATCGATTAGGGCATAAATTTAAACGGCAAGTTCCTATTGAAGGATTTATTGTTGATTTTGTTTGCTTTCAAAAGCGTCTCATCACTCACCTTACGCACTGAGTCTTGCTTCGTAGCTTAAATTCATTAAAATTCTCTTCCTGCTTTTAGGGAGGAACTGAGCATGGATATGCTTGATATTTACACTGACTATTTGATTTGCCAAAACAAATACGCCACAGCAACCGGTTTATCAGATATGCTTGATGGTGATATTTCCCACGATAAAGTAACGCACTGTCTTCGGAAAGGAGATTTCGACTCAAAGATGTTGTGGCAGCATGTTAAACCAGCCGTTCGAGAGCGAGAAACTCAAAATGGTGTGCTTATCCTTGATGATTCAATAGAAGACAAACCGTATACCGATGAAAATGAGGTGAACTGCTGGCATTATTCTCATGCTAAAGGGGATGTGGTGAAAGGCATTAATTTCCTTTCCTGTATGGTTCGTTACGATGAT